>JAUQOX010000077.1 GCA_030550695.1 Gemmatimonadota bacterium
AGATGGTGGTCCTCCCCTTGGTGGTGGTGACGGTTTTCCTGGGGGTGGGCAAACTGGGGGACCTTCGGAGGCTCGGAAAGCTGGGAGCTTTCACCCTGGGGCTGGTATGGCTGACCTACATCCCCGCGATTTTCCTGGGGATGGTGGGGATGAAAGTGGGACTCCGTTTTTCGGCCCCCGCCGTTGCTCTTCCGCAAGAAACCGCAGGCGTGCCGGAGCTTCCCGGCCCGGTGACCTTCCTGGTGAACCTGATTCCCAAGAACGTCTTCCAGGCGGCAGCCGAGGGCGGGCTGCTCCCCCTGATCCTGTTCACGGTTCTTCTGGCAGCAGCCGTGGGTACCCTCGCCGAAGAGAAGAGGAATCTCCTCTTTCAAATCGGGGAAGCTCTGAGCGATGCCCTGGTCCGGTTGGTCAACTGGATCCTCTGGACCGCACCGGTAGGGGTCTTCGGGCTTTCGGCCCCCGTCACCGCCGAATCCGGGTGGGCCATGCTCCAGAACCTGGCCGTCTTCGTGGTGACGGTGATCGCCTGTCTGTTCCTCCTCTGGGGGAGCTGGTACTTGCCTTGGCTGAGGCTGGCCGGTGGCATGAACCCCGTGCCCTTCCATCGGGCAACGCTGGGCACCCTTGCCATCGGGTTCGGGTCCACCAGTTCGGTGGCCTCCCTTCCGGTCATGATGCAGGAAGCTGACAGCCGGCTGGGGCTATCCCGGGACGTGTATCCGCTGGTCCTCTCCCTCCTGGCCCCTTTGCACAAGGCTGGCAGCGCCCTGTTCCAGGCTGCCGCCGTGGTGTTCTTGGCGTCGGTCTACGGCGTGCCCTTCCCCCCTTCCGCCATGGGAGGGGCCTTCTTGGCCATTTTCCTGACGGCCCTGACCGTGGCCCCGGTGCCCAGCGCCGCCGTGGTGACCCTGGCGCCGGCCCTTTCCACCGTAGGGGTGCCCCTTTCCGGTCTCGGGATCCTTTTCGGCGTGGACCGGATCCCCGATATGTTCCGTTCGGCTCTCAACATCAACGGGCATATGGTATGGGCGGTGGTGGTGGAGCGGCTGACCCTACGGGGCCCGAACCTGGCATCCCGAGACCGGCGGGCAAGGGCCTGACAGGGGAGGCCTTACTCGAGGTAGGTATACCCGTCCAGCCCCTCATCCAGGAACCGCCGCATGCTCACCGCCTCCTGGAGCGTGATCCGGCGGGCGGCCAGAGCGCTTTCCACCTCTTTTCTCAGGGTGCGCCGGATGGCGTCCGGGTCGAACTGCACGTACTGGAGCACCTCCCGGACCGTATCGCCCTCCACCACCTCCTCAAGATACCAGTCCCCGTTCTCCCCCACTTGCACGTGGACGGCATGGGTGTCCCCGAACAGGTTGTGGAGATCCCCCAAGGTTTCCTGGTAGGCGCCGGTGAGGAAGATGGCCAGATAGTAGGGCTCATAGGACCCTGAGGGGCCGTTGGGCTCGGGGGCCGTGCGCAGAGGGTGCAAGGGGAGGGACCCCCGGAGTTCACCGTCGTTTCCAGGAAACCGGTCCACCCGCCCGTCGGAATCGCAGGTGATATCGGCCAGGATCCCCCTCCGGACGGGCTTCTCGTCCAAGCGGTGGATGGGCATGATGGGAAAGACCTGGTCGATGGCCCAGGAATCCACCAAGGACTGGAACAGGCTGAAGTTGCAAAAGTAGATGTCGGCCAACCGATCGGGCAGCTCCCACAGTTCCTCGGGGAGTTCCTCCCCCAGCTCCGCCACCGTGCGCCGGGCAATCACCCAGTACAGGGCCTCGGTGGCGGCCCGGGCCGTGATGTTCATGTAGCCCAGGTTGAAGAGGCTCATGGCCTCCGAGAGGGCGTGCTCGGCGTCGCGGTAGAGTTGGGCCACGTCCCGCTCAGGCTCGCTGAGGCCTTCGAAAGCATCCACCATGTCCCAGAGAGGCTGCGGCGCATCCGGATCGGCCAGCGCTTTCCGGACCAGTTCCATGTCCGGCTCTTCAGGGAAGACCCGCCATCCCAGGACCTGCACCACCAGGATCCCCGAGTGGGCCACCAGGGCCCGGCCCGACTCCGTGATGAGGTGGGGGTGGGGCACCCCGGCGTCATCACAGATGGACTTCACCCGGTAGACCACTTCGGAAGCGAACTGTTGGATCGTGTAGTTTACCGACGACTCGGTGGCCGACTGGCTGCCGTCGTAGTCCACCCCCACACCGCCGCCGAGGTCCAGGTAACCCATGGGTGCGCCCAACCGGACCAGCTCCACATAAAGATTCGTGATTTCGTTGACCGCGTATTTGAACGTCCGGATGTCGAAGATCTGCGAGCCGATATGGCAGTGGAGCATCCGGAGGCCTTCCAGGAGGTTCTCCTGACGGAGGTATTCCACGGCCTCCAGGATGTCGCCCACGGACAGGCCGAACTTGCCGCGGATCCCGCCGGTCTCGGCCCAACGCCCCACCCCCCCGGAGGCCAGCTTGGCCCGGATTCCGAAACGGGGCACCAGGCCGTGGCTTTTGGCGGAGCGGACGATGAGCTTGAGCTCGTGCATCTGCTCGGCCACCGGGAAGATGTTCCGACCCATTTTGGCCGCTACGAGCACGGTTTCGATGAACTCCTCGTCCTTGAACCCGTTGCACACGAAGGGCATGTCGTTGCGGCCCTCGGTAAGGGCCAGCCCCGCAAGGAGCTCGGGCTTGGAGCCGGCCTCCAGGCCGAAGCCCAGTTCGGCCCCCAGGTTGCGGATCTCTTCGCAGATGTTCCGCTGTTGGTTGACCTTGATGGGGTAGACACAGCTGTAGCCCGCCTGGTATCCCGCTTCGGCGATGGCATCGTCGAAAGCCTGTCGGATCTCCCGCATGCGGTGGGCCAAGATTCCCGGGAAGCGCAGGATCACCGGTGGACAGATCCCCCGGGCTTCCAGGCCCCGGATCACCTCCAACAGGTCCATCTTCCGGGAAGGGTCCTTGTCCGGGTACACCTCTACGGTTCCCCCGGGAGAGACACCGAAATACCCCAGACCCCACTCCTCCATCCCATAAAGGGCTGCGGAGTCCGCCGGTGTCCAATGGCTGGCGCTGGTGGTGTCCGATCCCATACCCATCCCACTTCGAGGAAACAGACGGAAACGTTGCCGCCGGAGGCCGGCTCCAAATCCGGAAAAACTTCGCAGGCAAGCGGGGGGTTCGGAAGGGGTCCCTAGGGTCCCGGAGCCGGGGGGCATGCGAACGAAAAAATCCTTGACCCTCCGATGTCACCGGTAGTAAGGTGAGGTGTCTTCGCAACACCTTCACCTGCTGGGCTCGCCTTTTCGTTCCCGGCCCCTTCGCCCCACGCGACAAGCCTCCCGCTTCGTCCTCGGGCCCGGGGGCTCATTCGAGCTTGGCTCCCACGGTGACTCCCGGGGGGGCCTGTGCCGTGCGTGGTCCGTGAGCTCACCGCCCACGGCGTCATTCGGACCTTCCGCGAAAGGAGGCCGCTCATGCTGCTTTCCACCGTGAAACGGGGGTGCAGGCCGGCTCTCACGGGACTGGCCTTCTGCCTCCTCCTTCTGGTCCCCCCCTTTTCCGAAGGGGCTGCGCAGTCCACAGGCTCGGTGACGGGGGTGGTGATCGACGCCACGAACCGCCAGCCCATCGCCGGCGCCCAAGTGGTGGTCTTGGGCACCCAGCGGGGGTCCCTCACCGAGGCAAGGGGCCGCTACCTGATCCTGGGCGTGCCGCCGGGCACCTACACCGTCAGGGTAACGTTCATCGGCTACGGTACCCAGGAGCAGACCGTGACCATAGCCCCGGGTCAGTCGGCCCAGGCCAACTTCGAGCTCCGGATCTCCGCTGTGGACCTGGACGAGATGGTGGTGACGGGGATGGCGGGAACGGTGGAGAAGAGGAAGGTGGGGAGCTCCATGGCGTCCTTGAGCGTGGGGCAGATCCAGGAAGTGGTGCCCTTACGGGATTTCGGCACCGCCTTGCAGGCCCGGATTCCCGGAGTACGGTCCGTCGGCACGGTGGGGGGGGTGGGCACTTCCCGGGCCTTGACGGTCCGAGGAACCACGTCTTTGAACCTCGATCAGCGCCCCGTCATCTACCTCGACGGCGTCCGCATCAACGCCAACCAGTACGAGTGGGGCGGGATGGCCCAGGCCGCCTGCTGTGCGTTCAGCGGGGGGGCCGGGGAAGACCGGCTCTCGGACCTCAATCCCGAGGACATCGAGCGGATCGAGGTGCTGAAGGGCCCTGCGGCCGCGACGTTGTACGGATCCGAAGCCTCCACTGGAGTCATCCAGATCTTTACCAAACGGGGGCGGAACAACTCGCCCCCCCAGTTCACCTTGAGCAGCTCGTGGGGCTTCAACCGGCTGCGGGAGAATATCCCCACCAAGCTCTACCCCGAGTTCAAGGGCCCCAACGGTTTCCAGGCGTGGGACGCCAACAAGCACCTCATCGAAAACGGCCCCATCGCCACCATGGACCTCACGGCCCAGGGGGGAGGTCAGGATGTCACCTACTACGTCTCCGGGGGCTACGGGTTCGAGGAGGGATCCATCAAGCCCAACTGGCAGAAGCGGGGAAACCTAAGGATGAACCTCCGATGGGTAGCTTCCGATGCCTGGACCTTCGCTCTGAATACAGCCTACGCGCGGAACCGGATCCATTCCTTGCAATCCGGGAACAACTGGATGGCGCTCTTGGGCAACGCCCAGCTCGGCAGTCCTCTCAAAGCTACGGAAGAAGCCCCCTACGGAGAGCCCTGGATTCCCATCCGGAACATCAAGAAGGTCAAGACCTACGATGACGCGTCCCGCTGGACAGGCGGCGTCACCGCCACGTTCCAACCGCGGTCATGGTTCTCCAACAAGCTCACCGTAGGCCTGGACAACGTGGACGAGGAAAAGGCCCGCATCATGCCTTTCGGGTACTACTACACCTACGTAGGTACGACGGGCGAACGGAACCTCGGGTATCGTCGGGCTCAGACCTTCACGGTGGACTATTTGGGGAGCCTCAACTTCAAGCTTAGGGCGGATCTCGAATCGGACTTGGCGTTCGGCGCCCAGGGGTTCCGGGAAACGGTGAGCAACCAGATGGCCACAGGTCGAGGCTTCGCCGGCCCCGGGGTTACCACAGTCGGAGGCGCATCCACCACCTTCGGAGGCGAAAGCTTTGTAGAGACGGTCAACATCGGCTTCTTCGCTCAAAACCGGTTTTCGTTCCAAGACCGCCTCTTCGCCACGGTGGGTCTGCGGGTGGACGGAAACTCGGCCTTCGGAAAGAACTATGGCCTGAAGACCTATCCTAAAACCGACCTGGCCTTCCAGGTCCCCGCAGATATCCTGCCCGGCTTCGTTTCCAACCTGAAGCTCCGGGGGGCTGCAGGGACAGCGGGGAAGTTCCCGGGTGCCTTCGATCAGTTCCAGACCTACAACCCCACGGCCGTGCTGGACGACGTCGCAGGAGTGACACCCGCCAATCCGGGGAACGCCGACCTCAAGCCGGAGACCACGCTGGAGTTGGAGGCCGGCTTCGATGCGGGACTCTTCAACGACCGGATGGGCGTGACGTTCACCCTCTATCATGCCAAGACGACGGATGCCCTTCTGCGTGTCAACATTCCGCCTTCCCAAGGGTTTGCCGAGAGCCCCCTGGATAACGTGGGTGAAATCCTGAATCGCGGATGGGAACTCACCATCAACTACACTCCCCTGAACCGCCCGCGCGTCCGGTGGAGCGTGGACCTCAACCTGGACGGGAACCACAACGAGATCCTCTCCTTGGGTAAGCAGGCCGTCTACTCGCAAATCAACCGTTGGAAGGGCAAGGAGCTCGTGGTGGATTCGGCGCTCTTCCTGGGCGGACACTACGTGGGCTATCCCGTTCGAGGAATCTGGGGGAGGGTGGTGGCCAGCTACGACGCCACCAGAAACACCCATACCCTTTCCCCCTACACCGTTTACCACGGCCCCCCTCTCCCCACCTTCACCGGCTCCCTGGCCAACACCCTTACCGTAGGACCCTTCCGTTTCTACGGCCTGATCTCCACCGAGCAGGGAGCCATGTTCAACAACGGAGACCGGCCTTTCGCCATCCGCCAAGTGGCCGGGGATGAGCTTCTGCGGCTCTACGACTTCAAGAATCGCGATGCCAGGGGAAACCCCACCCGTACTCGGGCGGCGGACTCCCTGGCGAATTTCTTCACCTTGCAGGGAGCCTTCGATTCCCGGGACGAGATCCGGATCCGGGAGGTCTCCATCACCTACACCGTGCCCCAGGAACTTTCCGGCAAGCTGGGGCTCGGGCGAACCCTCCTCACCCTATCGGGCCAAAACCTCTGGTGGTGGGACAACTGCAACTGCATGGACCCGGCCATGGTGTACTCCGGCGGCAGTTCCTTCAACTACTCGGGTTTCTTGGCCATGCCCCAGGCACGGAAGTTCCTCTTCTCCATCCGAACAGGTTTCGGGGGGTGAGGCAGATGAGTTGGGCACCGACGGATTCGTGCAAAAGGAGAATCTCCATGGAAAGGAAACGACTCCGGCCGGCCGGCCTGGCCCTCGCCCTGGGCCTGGGGGCCGTCGCGGGCGGGTGCAAGGATCTTCTGGAAGTGCAGGATCCCCAGCGTTACACCTCGGAAGACCTCGATCAAGCCCTGAAAGCCGTGGCGGACGGGGTGGAAGGGGACCTGCACGCGGTCTACGATGAATACATGGTTTTCACCGCCCTGGCTTCGGACGAACTGCAGCATAGCGGCACCTGGACGACGTGGGACGACCTGGACAAGGGCCGCTGGAGGTACGGACTTTCCGGATCCAGCGATGGAGCCCACAATGGTCTCTTGCGGGTACGGTGGTTCGCCAGGGACGCCCAGCAGCGCCTGAAGCGGGTCCTCGGCGAGGCGGAAGCCGCGAAATCGCCCATGATGGCTCAAGTCATGGCCGTGGAGGCTTGGTCGGACCTCATCATGGCGGAATCCTTCTGCGAGTCGCCGGCGGAGGCCGGAGGGCCCGCTGTGTCCGCGCAGGAACTCATGGCCATCGCCAAGCGGGAACTCACAGCAGCCATGGCCACCGCCCAAGCTGCGGGCGCCACCCTCTACTACCGATGGGCCCAAGCCGGCCGCGCCCGGGCCAACCTGTGGCTGGGAGATTACAACGGTGCCCTCGCCGACGCCCAGGCGATCCCTGCGGGGTTCAAGTACGAAGCGAAATACTCGGTGAACAGCGGGCGACAGAACAACTGGATCGTGGTGGTGGCCACGCATGGGGAAAACAAGGCAGGATCGGTGAGGGAGCATCTCTGGCCACGATACGACGCCGCCACCTTCCGCCTCAGGGACCCCTACACCGGCGAACCCGACCCCCGTCTTCCTGTGCGGCATACGCCGGGGGACAAGGCTGTAGATGGGGTAACCCCATTCTACAGCCAATGGAAATACCGGGATCGGGGCGCCGACATCGCCATGACCAAGAAGGGGGAGATGATCCTCATCGAAGCCGAGGTCTACTGGCGCCAGAACCGGCTGGCGGAGGCCATGGCGGCGTTGAACCAGCTGCGCACCGCGGCAGGCCTTACTCCCCACCCCACGAACCCCATGCCAAGCGCCAGCAAGGTCTTCGAATATTTCATGAACGAGATGTTCGCCGAGCTCTTCCTGGAAGGGCGGCGAATGAGCTATCTCCACAGGCTCCAACAGACGGCAAACGTCTTCCGGGCCATGAACGATCCCCGGCGCCCCCTCCCCCGCCCGACCCTATTTCCCTTGAGCCAGACGGAGGCCCTCTACAACGACAACATCGAGGATGATCTCAACAAGCGCTGCCTTCCCATGAGCGGGAGCTGAGCCGTGGGGAATCCGAAAGGGGCGGGGGCACATTGTGCTCCCGCCTCTCCCTGGAACAGCCCCCAGGACCGTCTCAGGCCAAAAGGCTGTTCTTTTCCGTTTTCCGATGACCGGCACCGGGGGGGCCTGTCTGGGAACCGTTTCCATCCCCGGGTCCCCCTGCAGGGCGTCGAGGGGTGCCGTTGGCCTCCTTCCGCCAGCCCTCGGGCTCCTCGCCTGACCCCTCCCCTCCACACCCAAAGCTCCTTTTGGCCAGGGGAGGGGTATGCCCGGGCGGAACATTTTTTCGGGATCTCCCTTCGGGATACCCTCAAGGGGACGGACAACGACGAGAACCACGCCGACTATCTCTTTTCGGGTCATGGGAAGGGGAAGCTTCACCTCGGGCACGGGGATTGGGAGGACAACCTGCCCCCGGCCATGACCCTGAGGGTGGCGGACGTTCCGATCCGCGCCGACAAGAGCTTCGACTTCCTCCCGTTGCCCGACAGGGGTCACGGTCTGAACGAGCCCCCCGGGATCCGAGGGCGCCGGAGCTACGTCGTGGAACATCTTTTGACAGTTCGCCCGCCCGAGCACGATGAGGTCTGGCGGCCCTTGGGAGGTCCAGGGGGCCGCCCTGAGGTCATCCTTTGCCGGAGACGGATGCGGTGAGGGGAGCCAGGCCGAGAAACCGCAGGTGGACCGGGACCATGGCCACCCTGGTGGCCATCGTTTCCTGTCCGGGTGCCGTTGTGTCTCAGGCCGGGGGGGGAAACGGTACCATCGTGGGGCGGGTGGTGGACCATACCCGGGGCACACCGCTGGCGGAAGCAGAAATACGGGTTCCCGGGATCTCCAGGATCACCACTTCGGATCCCCTGGGTCGCTTTGCCCTGGCAGCGGTTCCTCCGGGCCCCCAGGTACTGGAGACCCGCCGAATGGGGTATGGGGCCCGTACGGATACGCTTACCGTCTCCCCAGGGGAGACCATCGAGGTGGTCGTCGGCCTGGGGCCGGACCCCCTCTCCCTTCCCCCCCTTGTCGTTGCGGTGCGCTCCCGCGTGTTGGAAAGCGCGGGTTTCTACGGGCGCAGGGATCAGGGTCTTTCCGGGGTATTCCTTACCCGCCAGCAGATCGAGGAGCGGAACCCCCCGCGCTTGAGCGATCTTTTCATAGGGATCCCGGGCTTCCGTCTGCAAAGCCGGGGAGGGATCCGGGCGCCGGCGGTGGTTTCTCCTCGGGGCAACCTGCTGACGGGGGGCGTCTGCTTCCCGGTCATCTGGCTGGATGGTGTGGCCACCACCATCGTGGACCTGGATGACATCCATGTGAACCAGGTGGAGGGGATGGAAATCTATCAGGGAGCCGGGGCGCCCCTCCGTTACAACAACCCTTGCGGAGCCATCCTGATTTGGACAAGGGTCCCCATCCGACGGGACGAACCCTGACGGAGTCCTCTTGGCTCAAGAGCACCTGACCTACGGCAAGAGCGGTTCCCCGGGCCGCCCCGGCCATGGGCGACGGATCTTCCTGTCCCTTTCCGTGGCCGGGCTGGTCTGGGGATGTGATACCTCCACCGACCTCCGGCGCCCGCGGCACGCCCACGTCCACCTCTCGGGAGTCGCCTCCCGAGTCGAGATGACCACGGCCCAAAGGTTTCTCCTGACCGCCGGTACCCTTCAGCTCATCGAGCCCGCCGTAGATACCGTGGCGCCTCCCTTCGCCAGGACCTATCCCCTCGGGGCACCTGCCCGATTCTATGTCCAGACCAGGAACCTCCATCCGAGCCCGGCGGTGGTCCGGCTGCGGGTGAGGATCGACGAGCGCACGTGGTACGACGAGGAGCGGTTGCTGGCACCTGGAGAAATGCTCGAATTCCTTTATCGTTACGATGAGCCTGGCATCCGCTGAAGGCCTGTCGTCCTCACTTCCCCTCTCCCCTATGCCCAAACACTTCGACACCGCCATCCGAGCCCACCTCCAGAAGCGCCTGGAGGAGATTCGCCAGGCCGACATTCTGGTGGGAATCCCTTGTTTCAACAACGAGGAGACCATCACCCACGTCATGCAGATGGTCTCGCACGGTCTCTTCGAACACTACCGGGATGTCCGGGCCGTGATCCTCGTGGCCGACGGCGGGTCCACCGACGACAGCCGGGACCTGGCCCGGGACTTCGAGATACGACCCTGGCAGGAAAAAGTGGTCACCATCTACCGGGGGATCGGCGGGAAGGGATCCGCTCTGCGAGCCATCTTCGAGGCCGCCCATCGCCTGAACGTGCTGGCCTGCGCCTGCGTGGATGCGGATCTCCGGAGCATCCGCCCCGATTGGGTCCACTATCTGCTGGATCCGGTCCTGGAGAGGGGTTTCGAGTTCGTGGCGCCGGTCTATTCCCGCCACAAGTACGACGGAACCATCACCAACAACATCGTCTACAACCTGGTCCGGGCGGTCTACGGAAAGAGGATCCGGCAGCCCATCGGGGGCGATTTCGCTTTTTCCCGACGCCTCGCCCGCCACTACCTGGAACAGGATGTCTGGGAAGGGGACATCGCCCGCTTCGGAATCGACATCTGGATGACCCTCAACGCCGTGGTGGAGGGGGCCAGAATCTGCCAGGCCAGCCTGGGAATCAAAGTGCACGACGCCAAGGACCCGGCCGAAGCCCTCGGGCCCATGTTCCGACAGGTGTGCGGGACGATCTTTTCCCTCATGGAGCAGCAGGAAGCCTTCTGGAAAGGAGTCCAGGGGAGCGAGGCCGTTCCCACGTTCGGTGGCCCGAACGCGGAAGAGCCCAAACCCGTGGTGGTGGATCAACCCCGCATGGTCCGGGAGTTCCAAGACGGGGCTCGTCTTTTCGGGCCCCTCTACCGCTCGGTTTTTTCACCGGCGGTATGGCAAAGCCTCGAGGCCGTTGCCGGGCTGCCTCCCGAGGAGTTTCGGATCCCTTTGGAAACCTGGGTGAAGCTGGTGTATGAGCTGGCCGCCAAGTACCATCACCTCCGGGATCACCGCATGAAGCTCCTGGGAATCATGACCCCTCTGTATTTGGGCCGGGTGGCTTCCTTCATCAACGAAACCCGCGACATGACCTCCACCGAAGCGGAGGCGGTGGTGGAAGAGCAGGCCCAAGTGTTCGAGGGGCTGAAGCCGTACCTCCTGGAGGCCTGGAACCACCAGGAGCCCAGCGACCACCATCGGGAAAACCTGGGCGCGTAAGCTCAACCGCCAGAAGGCCCCAAACCACGGAGTCGCCCTCTCAAGCTTCCCGGGCCCGCGCCGACACTGAAAGAAGATCCCCGAAGGAGGGTCTCGGTGCTCGGCTGGTTACGACGCTTGCGGGAGATGTGGCAAGGATCGGGGTGGGGTCCGGAGTCCGCCGCCACGGGGGGGAAAGTTTCGCCCCCTCCTCCCCCCAGCCCGTCCCGCTCCCCATCGGCGCAACCGGATCCGGCGTTCCCCCCCGGCGGCGGGCCTTCCCCTTCCCCCTCCGGCCCCCCCACCCTGCCGACGGGTCTGACGCCGCAACAATACCTGGAGAGCCAGATCTGGGACCGGTGCCGCCGCCTCGAGGAAAGCCTCCCGGAACGAGGTCCGGCCAGAGACCACCGGCTCCTCCTTTCCCAGATCCGGGAAG
>JAUQOX010000355.1 GCA_030550695.1 Gemmatimonadota bacterium
CCGCCGCTCAGACGCTCCAGCCGGGCCAAGACCCGCAGGTAGTCGTAGAGAGCCTGAACCTCGTTCAGACGGGCCTGGTCCAGGAGGAGGGCCGCATCGCTGACTTCCAACTGCGTGCCGAGGCCGCTCCCGAAACGCGCCTCCGCCAGCTCCAGCGTCCGTTCGGCCAGGACCACCGTCTGCCGCCGGGCCTCCAGGTCCACCCTTACCAGGCGGTATTGGGCCAAGGCGGCTTCCAACTGGAGTTCCAGCCCTTCCGAAAGGCGGGCTTCCTCCACCCGGGCCAGGTTCAGGTCGGCCAGCGCCTGATCCACCCGCCCCCGGGTCCGGAACCCGTCGAAGATGGGTACCGAAAGGGCCAGCCCCACCGACCAGTCCTTCCGCCACGAATCCAGGGAAGGCGGTAGAGGGTTGTCGGGGTAACCTTGAAAACCCAGGGTTCCCACCAAGGCCACAGTGGGGCGGAGATCCGCGCGGGCGATGCGGACGGCTTCCTCACGGATGGCCACGTTCTGCCGGACGGCCGCCAGCGCCGGCCGCTCCCGGACAAGGCGTCGAAGCTCGTCCTCCTCCACGGACACGGGCAGGGGACGAAGGTCCGACTGCAGCTTGATGGGTTGGGAGGGGGGGAGGTTGATGAGGCGCTTCAGCTCCAGGAGGGCCAAGTTGGCGTTGTTCTCCGCCTGGGTCACCACCGGGTCGCGGTTCTGCAGGTCCACCCGGGCCCGCAGGAGGTCGAACTCGGAAGCGGTGCCCGCCTGATAGAAGGACTCGACCTGCCGGAAGTGTTCCTCCGCGATGCGGCGGCTTTCCCGGGCAATGGCCACCAGGCGCTGGGCCAAGGCGGCGTTCAGGTAAGCTTCCCGGGTCTGAAGGATGATTTCGGCCTGGGTCTCCTCCATCTGGGCCTTGGCTGCCGCCTGGAAATGACGCGCTACCCTGAGGGCCGCCCCCACCTTACCCCCCACGTAGAGGGGCTGGGAGAACGAGAAGGTGGCGATGTAGGTATTGCGCCGTCCGAAGGGGAGCCCGCGAAACAACGAGCCGATGAAATCCCGGATGAGGAGTCCGCTCAGGAGGTCGAACCGCTCCTCCGGGGGCTTTTCCGGATCGAAGGCCGGCGGGATCAAGGAGTCGGGGAGAGGAGGAGGCGCAGCAGCGGCATCGAAGATGGTACGGATGGCTCGATTGTAGACCAGGTTGGAAGAAACCTGGGGGAGAGCCCCGGCCACCGCTTGGGTGATTTGGGCTTCGGCCTGCGCCAAAGTGGCCCGGGCCGCCGCCATCTCCTCGGAGTCCCTCAGGGCCCTGGCCACGGCTTCCCCAAGGGTCAGGAACAGGGTGTCGGGCCTGACCTGGGCCGTCGAGCCCTGGAGGGGTGAAGACAGCTGGGCCTGTCCCGGCCGGGCCAGGCTTAGGGCGGCCACCAACGAGCCCGCCAACAGCAGGAAGGCGTTCCTGCCCATGATTCCTCCTCGGTTCACGGAGCCAACCCCGTGAAGATGATGTCCAACTTGGAGGCCAGTGTGGCCTTGATTTCCCGGCTGGAGGCGTTTCCCACGAGGCCCCCCACCAGGGTGTGAAACACCACTGCGGCTAGAAGGGATGCCCCCTGGACGGGGTCCACTTCCGGCCGGATTTCCCCCTTGGCCTGCCCTTTCTCCAGGAGGGCCTGGATCATGCTTTCCATGACCCGAACCGCCCCTGCGTCGGACCGGCATTCCACGACGGGGCCCGGATCGGCCTCGTCCGCCTTCCCTTCGGCCCCCCGTACGCCGTACCAATCGGTCATGCGCTCGTGGGCCACCTTCATGTTTTCGAAGACGACCAGGCGGGCGATGGGACGGTGGGCCACCGAGAGCTCCACCAGGAACCCGAACAGGCGTTCCAGTTGGGACCGGACGGGGCCCTTCCAACGCTCCACCGGCCCGAACCGGTCCAGCAGAAGGTCCACCCAGGCGCCGTAGGCGGCCAGGAGGAACGCCCTCTTCTGGGGGAAGTAGTTGAACACCGTGCCCTTGGCCACGTCGGCCCGCTGGGCGATCTCCTCCACCGTGGTGGCCTCGTACCCTTTTTCCTCGAAGAGCTCCAGAGCAGCTTCGAGGATTCGTCTTCGGGTAGCCAGCTTCTTTCTTTCCCGGCGACCCAAGGGGTGGTTTTCCGCCGACAACACGGGAGGTTGCGCTCCAGCCGTGATCTTCCGGATTCGTGTCAAAAATGACCGGAGGCTAAATATGACCGGAGTCTCGTTAGGGGTCAACGGGGATGAGGATGCGTTTCGGACGAGGTCCGTCCCCCGAGGGTACGGCGGGGAGCCCGATCCTGGATCCGCGGGATGTGCAGGCTGGCGGGCCGTTCCCGGGGGGGGGAGTGGCAGGGAGCCGGCGAGATC
>JAUQOX010000078.1 GCA_030550695.1 Gemmatimonadota bacterium
CCAAAACGACCTGCGGGGACCGGCCCGGGAGGGCCAGATCCCCGCAAGTTTTTGCTGTTCAGACCTTTAGGTGATGCGCCGTCAGGGACTCGAACCCCGAACCTACTGATTAAGAGTCAGTTGCTCTACCTGTTGAGCTAACGGCGCAACCCCCCGCGGCCCCTCAGCCGCAGGTCCGGTCTAAGATGGCAAGCGCCCCGGGGATTTTCAACGGGCCCCTCACCCCCCACCCCCCGGCCTCGGCAACTCGGGCTCGGGGATCACCTCTCCCCCCGCCTCCCTCAGGATCCGGTTCACCTCCGGAAGGTGGCGCCCCACGGCGTCGCCCAGCTTCCGCAACTCCGCGTCCAACAGCCGTGAAAGCTCCTGGAACGCCTCCTGGGCCTGGGCGGTGGGGCGGCCGTCGGAGCTCTCCACGATGCCCCGCAGGGCCGCGATCTGGTTGTTCAGCTTGATGGGGAAGTTCAGGGGGTCCTGACGGGCTTCCATCCGGACCTGGTAGATCTCCTCCTCCACCGCGCTGAGATCCCGGGCGAAGGCTTCCGCCCGCTCGGCCAAGGCCGGCGCGGACACCTTCGCCTTCCGGTCCTCAAGGGCTGCCTTGAGGGCACGGATGGCGATCACGGCTCCGTTGGCGTCGTCCACCCGGTCCCGGATAGCCTTGGCCAGGCGGAACTGGGCCTGGAAGTCTTCGTCGCTCACGTGGGTGAGCCGTGGATCTTTGCGGATCTCCAGGGGGCGGGTCTGGGTCTGGCCGTGGGCCGTGACCCGGACCTGGTAGCGGCCCGGGGGCGCCAGGGGGCCCTGGGTATTGGCGGCCCAGAAGATCATCCCGGGAAAATCCCGGGCCGGTGGGTAACGCATGTCCCACTGGAACCGCCGCAGGCCGGCTCGGGCCTGCTCACCCCGCAAGGTAAAGGAACGGATGGAGGCGCCTGCGGCGTCCAGGATCTCCACCCGGACCGAATCGGCGTCCGCCCCCAGCCAGTAGTCGATCTGCGGCCCGAAGCTCTTGGTTCTGGCGTACCCCTCCGAGGGAGAAGAAAGGGTCCGGACGGCGGGGGCGGGCTCGAAGAGGTGAAACCGCGCCGAAGCCACCTGGGCATTGTACTGCCGCAAGGGCTCCACATTGTCCAACACGTAGAAGGAGCGGCCGTGGGTGGCGATGACCACGTCGTCGTCCCGAAGGGCCATGCCGTGGACGGAAACATCCGGGAGGTCCAGCTGCAGGGAATGCCACCGGGCACCGTCGTCGAAAGACACCAGAACGCCGTGTTCGGTGCCTGCGTACAGCAGCCCCGGACGCTTCAGATCCTCCCGGATCACCCGCACGAAGTGCCCCTTGGGCACACCGTTCACGATCTTGGTCCAGGTCCTGCCGTAGTCTTCCGTCTTGTAAGCATAGGCCTGCACATCCTGCATCCGGTAACGGATGGCCGCCAGGTAGGCCTTGCCCGGCTTGTGGGGCGAGACTTCCATCTTGTGGATGCGGCTGAACTTGGGCAGATCCGGCGGGGTGATCTCCTGCCAGTCGGCGCCCCCATTGCGGGTAATATGCACGCGGCCGTCGTCCGTGCCCACCCAGATTTCCTGCAGGTCGTGGGGCGAAGGGATGATCTCCCAAACGGTGGCGTAGTACTCCACGCTGGTCTGGTCCCGGGTGATGGGACCGCCCGAGGGCCCCAAAGTGGAGGGATCGGCATAGGTGAGATCCGGACTGATCCGCCGCCAGCTCATCCCCCGATCCGTACTCATCCAGACATGCTGGGAACCCACGTAGAGGCGCTCGGGATCCAGAGGAGAGATCCGCACGGGCATGTTCCATTGGAAGCGCTCCCGGATGTCCCCCGCCGAATGCCCCATGGGGTTCACCGGCCAAACGTTGATGGCTCGGGTCTGGCCGGTGGAGCGGTCCAGCACCTGAAGGGAGCCCCCGTAACAGGCTCCGAAGTAGATGTTCACGTCCCGGGGATGGGGGGTCACCGGACCCGTCTCACAGCCAGCCACGTTGTACCAGTACGAGCCGTCCCCGTCCACCGGCACGCACGACGCATTGTTGTCTTGTTGGCCTCCACAGACGTGATAGGGGAAATGGGCCGTGAGGGCCACATCATAGAACTGAGCCGTGGGATAGCGTTGCCCGGTCCACGTCCGCCCCCCATTGATGCTGACGTTGGCGCCGCCGTCGTTGGAATTGATCATGCGCTGGTTGTTGTTGGGGGCGATCCACAGGTCGTGATTGTCGCCATGGGGCACATTGATGGACTGCCAAGTGGCCCCGCCGTCGCGGGATCGCCAGAACTGCACGTTCAACACATAGACCGTTTCGCGCTCCGTGGGATCGGCGTAGATGCGGGTGTAGTAGAAGGCCCGCTGCCGGAGGTTGCGGTCCGCGCTCACCCGCCGCCAGGTGGCCCCGGCGTCGTCCGATACGAAGACCCCGCCCTCTTGCGCCTCAATAATAGCATAGACGCGATTGGGATCCGCTCCCGAAGGCGATACGCCGATCTTTCCGATGATTCCTTGGGGCATCCCGGGATTGCGGGTAAGCTCTGTCCATGTCCTGCCGCCGTCGGTGCTCTTGAAGAGGCCACTGCCGGGGCCGCCGCTGGAGAGCATCCATTCCCGGCGGTAGACCTCCCACAGAGATGCATAAAGGACGTCGGGGTTGTTGGGATCCAGCGCCAGATCCACGGCGCCGGTGCGCTCGTCCCGAAACAGGGTGCGCTCCCAGGATCGCCCGCCATCCGTGCTCCGGTAGACTCCCCGCTCGGGGTTCGGCCCGAAGGCGTCGCCCAGCACGGCCACCCACACCCGATCGCAGTCCGTGGGATGGACGCGAATGCGGCCCACCATCTGCTGCCCCGTGGAAGAGGCCAGTCCCAGGTGGGTCCAGGTCCGTCCCCCGTCGGTGGAGCGGTAGACCCCGTCGCCGGCAATGACGTTGCCCCTGAGCTGGACCTCGCCCATCCCCACGTACACCACGTCGGGGTTGGCGTAGCACTGGGCCACGGCTCCCACCGAGGAAGAAGCGAATTGCCCGTCACCCACCGGATTCCAGGTGAGCCCTCCGTCGGTCGTCTTCCAAAGCCCGCCGCCGGTGGCGCCGAAATAGTATTCGAAGGGCCTTGAGGGCGTCCCGGCCACGGCGATGGACCGGCCGCCCCTTTGCGGGCCGATGTTCCTCCAACGCAAAGCGCGGAACTGGGCCGGATCGAACGGGACGGACTGGGAGGGAGCGGCCACCGCCGGAGGGGGGACCCGAGGCCCCGGGAGCGGCGTGGCCGGTACCCCGGCCGGGACGACGGCCTGCGGCTCGGCCCTGGGGAGGAAGGGGTCCTTGGGGACCAGCCCGACGGCCGGCGGAGCCAGGACGAGGAGCAGGGCCGGGGCGGCCTTCCAGGGGAACCGAGCCATGGCCCGGGCGCGGTCGCGGCGCATGATCACCTCCGAGCTTGGGGAAGCCTTGCGAACAGAGAGGGGGTAGGCTGAAAAAAGGTATACCCGGCCGGGGAAGCCCTTGTCAAGGAAAACGGCACCAGGGACCCGGGCTCGGGGGCGGAGCCCCGGCCCAGGGGGGAAAAGCGCCGGGCCTCGACTCCGGCCAGGTGCCTCCATGCGTGGCGGGCCCGCCAGGGAGGGAAGGGGGGTCTGGGGATCGGCAGAACCCTCCAGGCCCCTGCCCCCTTGCCCCCCCCCGGGGAGGGGCTAAGTTGGCGGAACACCCCGGACGAGGTTCGAGAACATGGAAAAGAAGGGAGCCCTCTACACCCCCGCCAAGCTGGCCCAGGCCGTCGGGGCCCCGGAAGGTCGGATCAAGAAACTCATCGAGCATCTGGGGATCGAGCCCGACGAGGTGCAGGGGCGGTGCAAGTACTACGGCCCGGAGGCCCTGGCCAAGATCCGGAAGGAACTGCAGAAAAAAGGCTGAGGCTGCCGGGGAGGGGGAGCTGCCCCCGCCCAGGCGGCGGAATCCCTCCCCCTGCAGGTCCCCCAAGGGAAGGACCAGCCCCGGGGCGCCGGCGGGCCGGGAGCAGCCGTCGAAAGGCGACGCACCGGACCTTCTCCAGGTGTCACCTACCCCCCTTCAAGAGGCTGCCCGGCGAAGGGCGGCTTTGACCCGCGTCAGGAACCCCCGGGGATCCAGGGGCTTCCGGATGTAGTCGTCGGCCCCCTCTTCCATAAGGGTGTATTCGAGCTCCTGATCCGTCATCCCGGTGAGAACGATCACCGGCAGGCCCGCCGTGTCGATGGAACTGCGGAGATGCTTCAGCACCTCCCGTCCCCCGAGGACCGGCATGCTCAGATCCAACACCACCAAGGAGAACCCGTTCCCCGCACGGATGAGATGCAGGGCCTCCTTGCCGTCCTCGGCCTCGGCCACGCGGTATCCATTGCTCTCCAGCACCGCCCGGGCCACCTTGCGCGTGGCTCCGTCGTCGTCCACCAGCAGCACATAGGGCTTCTCTTCTTCCTCCTCCCCCAGAACTTGCCCCTTTGCGACCCGAGGCCGGCCCGGTGCAACAGACTCCGATCTTTGGCCAAGGTCGCCCAACACCCGGGCCAATTCATCCAACGTGGTTTCGCCCGCCCCCACCCGAGCCGCTCCCACCTCCCTCAAGGATCGCATTCCACCCCTCCGTGCCGCTCGCTCCAACTCCTGAGGCTTGGCGTCGGAAAGAATCAGCTCCTGGAGCTCCGGCGTCATGGAAACGATTTCCACCAACGGGAGCCGTCCCAGATAGCCCGTGTCTTGGCACGCCTCGCATCCTACGGCGCGGAAAAGGGGGTGGACTCCGAAGGCTTCCGCAAGCTCCTCCTCCTCTTGGGTCAGCCCACCCTTGATGAGCTCCTTGCACTCGGGGCACAGGCGGCGCACAAGCCGCTGGGCCACTGCGCCCCGGAGGCTCTCGGCCACAATCCCCCGCTCGAGGCCCAGATCCAGGAGCCTCCCAATGGTGGCAAGGGCATCGTTGGTGTGGAGGGTAGCCAACACCAGATGGCCCGTCATGCTCGCCTGAGCGGCAATCTGGGCCGTCTCACCATCCCGGATCTCTCCCACCAGGATCACATCGGGGTCTTGACGTAAGATGGCCCGAAGCGCCGAGGCAAACGTGACCCCCTGCTTGGGTTCGACCTGAATCTGCGTGAACCCTGGTACTTCGTACTCGATGGGGTCCTCCACCGTCATGATATTGATGCCCTCTTCGTGGATCGATTGCAGAGCGGCATACAGAGTGGTGGTTTTTCCTGACCCCGTCGGTCCGGTTACCACCACAATACCTTCCCGATGGGAAAGGAGATTGCGGAACCGGACCAGTTCCGGTTCGAGGATACCTACCTGCTCCAGGGTCTTCATCTGGAAGGGATCCAAGATCCTCACCACCGCCTTCTCTCCATGGCGGGTGGGCACGGTCGAGATCCGCAGATCCACCATTCGCCCGCCGAACGCCAAGCGCGCCTTGCCGTCCTGCGGACGCAGATGATCGGCGATGTCCAGTTTCCCCATGATCTTGATCCTGGATACCACCCGGGCCAGCACGGAAAGGGGTAGGCTCCCGGTGGTCCGCAGAACCCCGTCCACCCTCATTCGGATCACCCCCCCGTGGGCGGTGGGCTGGAGGTGTATGTCACTGGCCCTACGCACCAGGGCCTCCCGGAAGAGAACGTTGGTGAGGTGCACCACCGGCCCGGAAGCTACCACCTGCAGAGCAGGCTTCTTCTCTTCTTCCTCCTCCACCAGCCGCACCGTTTCAGCCAGGTCGGACTCCACCTGCTCCAGAAGTTCCGCCACCGCTTGATCCGGGGCATAATAAGCCAGAATCGCCGAGTGGAGGTCGGCAGGGGTGGCCACCTCGATGGCCACCTTCCGTCCGGACGCAAACTGCACCGCCTGCTCCGCCTCCAAGTTCGTGGGGTCGGCGGTGGCTACGACCAGCAGCCGGTAGTCTTCCCGCAACGGGAGAACTTCATGGGTTCTGGCGACCTTCTCGGGAACCAGCTTGACCGCTTTGGGCTCCACACGCTTCAGGTCGGCGACCGGCAGGCGGAAATGACGGGCCACGGCTTCGGCCAGCTCGCCTGCGGTCAGGCCGCAGGTCTCCTGTACGGCATTCCAGGCGTCCCCAATAGCGGCTGTGGCGGGGATGCGCAGGGCCTCGGCATTCCTGAACCCGCCGGCCCTTGCCACTGCCGTCAGCCAATGCTCTCCCGCCGTCTGCCCAGGACTCATGGCATCGTCTCCTTCTGCTGGTCAAGATAGCGGACCACAGCCTCGAACTCCTCCAGGATTTCTTGCTGGAGGCCTCGGGCGGCCTCCAGGTTCCCCTCGCGGCCCCTCTGTTCCATGAGCTCCAGCAAGTCCCCCAAACGATTTGCCCGCACATTACGCGCACCGGACTTTAGGGCGTGAGCTGCGTCCTCGACGCCTTTCGCATCCGCCCGCTCCAGGGCGCCGGCCAACTCTTGCATTCGTGGTGGCATCTCGGCCAGAAAGATTTCGATCACGGCAGGTACCACCTCTTCGATTCCCCCCTCCCGCATGGCATGCCTGAAGCCCTCCAGATCTACGGGGGGCTCGCGGACCTGCCCGGCCTCGCCGGGTCCAGCCGCGCCTTCGGCCGCCTGGAGAGGGTGGAGAGCACCTCCACCGGTTCCGCCGTCCGGCGGCCCGCCGGCGTCCACCGGCGAGCCGAGCCATCGCAGCAGCACCTCCCTCAGCTCGGCAGCGCGGAAGGGCTTCGAGAGAAAGTCGTTCATCCCCGCTTCCAGACACTGCTGGCGGTGCTCCTCCAGGGCATGGGCCGTGAGAGCCACCACCGGCAAGCCCTCGAGACCCTGAATTCTCCGGATCCGCCTGGTGGCTTCGAGACCGTCGAGGTCGGGCATCTGGACATCCATCAAGACCAGATCGAAGGCGCCGGAGGCAACAGCCCGAAGGGCCTCCTGGCCGCTGGCGGCGGTCTGGACGGTGATACCCCAGTTCTCCAGCATCCCCTTGGCCACCTGTTGGTTCACCGGATTGTCCTCCACCACCAGCACTCGCACTTCGCGCCCGGCAAAGAGAGGCCCGGTCGGCGTCGGGGCACGCTCCGTGCGGATCCTGAGGCCCCGCAAAGCGCCTCTCACCGCCCGGAGGAGGTCCTTTCGCGAAAGAGGCTTGAGCAAGTAGGAGGCGATTTTCAGCTCCTCGGCTCTCCGCTTGTGGCCGGGGATGGTTACGGAGGTGGAAATCAAAATGGGGATCTCCCGCAAATCCGGATCATTGCGGATCTCCTGGGCAAGATGGAACCCGTCCATTCCCGGCATGGCAACGTCCAAGATCGCCACATCGAAGGGATGTCCGGCAGCTGCCGCCCTACGAAGCGTTTCGAGAGCCTGATCGGCGCTCGACGCCGTCTCGGTGGAAAGGCCGGCTCCTTCCAAGAACTCCCTGAAGATCCGCCGGTTTGTCGCGTGATCGTCCACCACCAGGGCCCGGCGCCCGGCCAGTTCGCCCTCCTCCGGGCCCTCCTCTTCCTGGGGGCGCCAGTCCGGAGCGAGAGGCAACTCCAGGGTGAAGAAGAACTCGCTCCCCTCCCCTACCTGGCTGCGCACGCCCATCCGTCCGCCCATGAGATCCACCAGGCGCCGCGAAATGGTGAGCCCCAGCCCCGTTCCTCCGTATCGGCGGGCCGTCGAACTCTCGGCCTGCACAAACTCCCCGAAAATGGCTTCCACGCGGTCGGGCGGAATGCCGATCCCCGTGTCCCGCACGGCAAAACGCACCCGAGCGCGGTCCGCCCCCGAGTCCGTGACGGATACCGTTACCAGGATCTCGCCATTTTCGGTGAACTTGACGGCGTTGCTCAGCAGGTTGGAGAGGACCTGGCGGAGGCGAGTCGGATCGCCGATCACCCCATGGGGAACGTCGGGGCGGATGTCCACCGCCAATTCGTTCCCCTTTTGGGAAGCCTGAAGGGCGAACACCTGCGCCGATCCGGTCACCACGTCATGGAGGTCGAAGGGGACCGACTCGAGCTCCATACGTCCGGCTTCGATCTTGGACAAGTCCAGGATGTCATTGAGAATTTCCAGGAGCGCCTCACCCGAGGAGCGGATCACCTCCAGGGAGCGGCGCTGTTCGTCACTCAAGGGACTGGCCAAGAGGAGTTCCGTCATCCCCAGGATGCCGTTCATGGGCGTGCGGATCTCGTGGCTCATGTTGGCCAGAAAGGCGCTTTTCATCCGCGCCGCCTCTTCCGCCTCCCGCGCCAGCTGCCGGATCCTTTCCTCTTCCAGTTTCCGATCCGTGCGGTCGCGAGCCACGCCCAGGATCCCCAGCGGTTCCCCTGCGTCGTTCAACACCGGAGTCTTGGCCACCTCCAGAAAGCGCCGTTCGCCCGAAGGCGTGGTGGCCCACATTTCGAAGCGCACCGGCACCCTGCCCCGAAGGGCCTCGGCATCCTTCTCCCGGAGCAGTCTCGCATTCTCGTCGCCGAAAAGGTCCTCTTCCCTTTTTCCGATGAGCTGGCTCTCTTCGATTCCTATGAAGGTGACAAAGGCAGGATTGCAACCCCGGTATGTACCGTCTATGCCCCGATAGCACACCAGATCAGGAATCGAGTTGAGGAGTACCCGCATCAAAGCTCCCCGCTCGCCTGCCTCTCGCAGAAGTTCCCGAGCCCTCACCACCTCGGTGACGTCGCGGGCCGTCCCTTGAACCCCCACCAGCCTACCGTTGGCATCGAACGCCGGCCGGGCAGAAAAACTGAGATGCTTCAGCGCCCCGTCCACCGTGCGATGGACGGTCTCATGATCCACCAACTCGCGCTTGACAAGGACTTGGGTGAAGGCCGCATAGTCTTTCTCTCTGGATTCCGGGACAGCCCGATCCAGGGCTGATGTTCCCAGGAGAGCTTCCGGTGCAGCCCCGTAGATTTCCCGAGCAGCCTCGTTCAGAAAGGTCCAGCGCCCCTCCAGGTCCACCTGCCAAACCAGATCCCGCAGATTCTGGACCAGCAGTCGGTATTGTTCTTCTGCCTTCTGAACTCCTTGGCTGGCCCGCAGGCCCTGGAGGAGGTGCCCGTGGGCGCGGCGGTAGACGGCCGCAATGGTAGCCCCGAAGGCGGTGATCAAGACGAGGGCCAGCCAACTTCTCTGTGTGGGTGGTCTCAGCAAGACCCCCACCAGGGCAGAACCCAACAGAAAAGAACAGAACACGTAGAAGCTGGCGGGGTGGGATACCATGGTGCCGATGGCCGCCGCCACCAGTCCCGCCAGAATCATCAGAAGGAATCCCAGATCCTCCGTGGGGAGCTGCATTCCTAGGGTCAGGGCCCCAAACGCCCAAGCCGCCGAGATCCCCAAGACTCCGAAAAACAGAAGACGCTCGGCGTTCTGCGGATCGCTCTGCCTCCGCGCAGCCCGAACCGCCGTCCATCGGCCCACCGTAGCCAAGAGGACCATGGCGTACCAGGCGAGGAGAGCGTTGCGGGGGACCCCATTCCAGAACAGGAGCACCGTTACGGTGGCCACGACCCAGTGCCCCAGGATAGCGACTCCCGCTTCCTCCAAATACATGCGGCTAAGATCCGCACGGTAGGACGCCGAAGCGGAGCCGCCGAGCCCGGGACGGTTGCTTTCCACAGAGTTCGCCGAGCCACCCGGAAAAGGAATGGCCTGGAGGGGGGTGCTCCCCGAACCGCCCGACGGATTTGGAGACTCTGAATCCACGGTGGCCTCCCGAGGGAAAATGGCATCGCAGGGCAGGGACATGAAAGCTACTGGACCGAATCCAGCCCCCGAAACCCCCGGAAGGGGAAGCGGGGGATGCCGGCTATCAACCTGCGGGGACCCCCCCCCGGCGGGCGCCAGGGGGTCTTGGCCGCCGTGTTGACCCCCTCCCATATTGGATTTTTGCGCCCATCGAGAGCCGTCCACCCGTTCCAGCGAGGCCTCATGCCCGCTCTGACCCCCGCCCAATGGGTTTCCCTCATCCGCACCGTGTTCGCTCCGGCCGAAGGCCGGGATCGGGGTATCGCTTTCCTCATGGACCTCCCCGACGACCGGGTGGGGGATTCCCCCCCCTGGGCCGAGCGGCGGAAGCTGGTGGCCCAATGGGTCAGGGATCTTGCGGCGGCCCGGGAACTCCACCCCTGGGAAGTCGTCCTCTTGGCCATTCCCAACGTGGGGGTCAACAACGGCGAGCTTCCGGGCCAGGTCTATCTCTGCCCAGGGGAAAGGCCCCCGGCCCACGCCCGGGACTTGGAGTCGAGGCAGGCGCTTCCTCTGGAAGAAGCCTTCAGCCGATGGTCCATCTGGCTCGCCCTCACCGAGTTCTCGGCCACGGCTCCTCTGAAGGTGGCCGCCCGCCGCAGGGGCGATTTTCGGGCAGCTACCATGCCCGGCTTCAGTACCGACATGATCCCCGCCCTACGGCTTCCCTACGACGAGATCCACCGGCGGGTCGTACGTCTCAAAGAGCTCCTGGACGAGGCCGAGGGGGCAAGCATCGCATTCCACTTCTCCTCGGGAGCCTGTGAGGGCCTCTTCCTCGACCTTCGCTTCCGCACGGCCCACGCCTCCAGCGGCCTCCTGCATGAAAACGGCTCGGCAGGGAACTTGCCGTCCGGCGAAAGCTACATTGTGCCCTATGAGGGGGAGAGGCCGGGCGAGCCCAGCCGGTCCGAAGGGATCCTGCCGGTGGAGTTCGCCGGGGAGATCGTGCGGTACCGTATAGAGGAGAACCGGGCCGTGGAAGTCCTATCGCAGGGGCCTGCATCGGACGAGGAGGCCCGGCGCCTTCGAGAAGAACCGGCCTACGGCAACCTGGCCGAACTGGGGCTCGGGGTCTTGGACGCCTTCGGTATCCAACCCGTGGGGAGGACCCTCCTGGACGAAAAGCTGGGGCTTCATATTGCCTTCGGCCGCTCGGACCATTTCGGGGGGGTCGTGGGCCCTGGGCAGTTCTCGACTCCCGCGGCTGCCCTGCACATAGACCGGGTATACGTGCCCAGCCTGCAGCCCTCCATTCCGCGCGTAGACTGTACCCTGGTCATGCCGGGGGGCCGGGAAATCCCCCTCATCCGGGACTCCCGCTACGTCATTTCCTTCGAGGGATCCTAGACACCGCTTCGTCGGAACGGTCGTCCCGGGGGTCCCCGCCGCGCTCCATCGCCCCCCCGGGTCCCCCGCGGCCCAGCGGGCCAAGTGAAGCGCCCCGGGGTCCGGCCCCCGGCGCCCCACCCCAAGGGGCCCCAGGGCGCCGAGGCCGGCGCCGGAGGCGCGGAACGATTCCCGCAGACCCTCGTGCCGGCCTCCCCTACCAGCCCAGGACTGCCCCCAGCCGGGGCTCTTCCAGAAAGCCCCCAGCGGGCCAAGTGAAGCGCCCCGGGGTCCGGCCCCCGGCGCCCCACCCCAAGGGGCC
>JAUQOX010000356.1 GCA_030550695.1 Gemmatimonadota bacterium
GCAGGGTGGACCAAAAGATCCCTACCATATCCCCCGGCCACGCAAATTCGAAGCGCAGCCAAAAGGCCCCGGCGTAGGCCACGGCGGTAACCACGCCATAGGCCGCAAGGGCAGTAACGACCCGCCAACGCCTCAAGGTTTGCAGGGTCTGCTCCGCAATACTTGAAAGATGCGGCGAGAGGTCGGACACCATCGCTCAACTACCTCCCCCCCCACACCAAGGCCACCTGGGCCACGTTACCGTCGGGGCCCTTCCCCCGAATCATAGCCCCCGCCACTGACAGCCCCACCGGGATCAGGTGGAGCCCCAGGCCCCCCGAAAGCTGGAACCCGTCCGAGACGGCGGCGGCCCCCGCGCGGAGTTCCAGGGGCCCGAGTCCCCGATACTCCACCCCCACCCCCGCCTGGCTCTTGGGGCCCACCCCCATCCCTTCGCCCGTGCGGTGGCGCAGGTCCCCCAGGAGCCGTAGGTCGGGCCTCAGCTCCCACGCCCCCCCCACGGCCACCACGGGCCCGAAGGTCAGGTCGTCCACCAGGGCCCGCACCGCCGCCGGCGCCTGGCCATAGGGCTGCTTTTCGAAGTCCGTCTCGCTCACGTCTTCTTCCAGAAGCGCCTTGCCGGGGCGGTAGACGAGTTTGGTTTCGTCCCAGGCAAAGGTGTTCAACAGGTTGAGCACCACAGCCCCCACTTGCAGACGTCCCCTTCGCACCTGCACCCCCACATCCAACCCCGTGCCCGAGCCCATCACCGGGGTGGGGTCGTCTTCGTCCAGGGCCACCATGGGAAACTCGAGCTGAACCCGAATGGGATCGCTCTGGAGCACCCCCCCCTGCTCCCGGCCCACCGCCAGGGCATGGCCCAGGGAATGTTTCAGGGTAAGCCCCAGGGCCATCGTCGTGCCGTCGCCCAGGGCGAAGGGGTGGGCATAGCTGGCCGCCAGGGTGCTCACGGCGTAGGCCTTGGCCTCCGAGCCGCTGAGGGACAGGTCCTCGGGCGAGCCGGTGCGCCCGGCGTTGCCGAAGAGCGCCACCTGGGCAATGTCAGGCGCCAGGTTCAACTCCCCTGCCACCAGCGTGGACACCTGGAACCCCAGCCGCCAGGCCGTGAAGGCCAGCTCCGTCACCTCCACCCCGAACGAGCCCTTCTGGCCCCCTTCGGCCTCGATCCGCCCAAGCCAGTCTTCCTTGACCTCGTGGGGAACCAGCTTTCCCGCATACGCGTTCACGTCGGCCAGGGTCAGGGGGCCCAGGGTTTCCCGCACCGCCAGGGGGAGGAGGGCCAGGGAAAAGCCTCCTTGGCCGGGCATGGCGAGGCCGGCCGGGTTGGTGGACATGGCCTCCAGACGGCGGGCCGTGGCTGTGGTGTTTCCGCCCAGGCCCAAAGTCCGGGGGCTCGGGCTGGAGAGCTGGGCGGCCAGGGGAGCGCCGCCCAGGAGGGCCAGGCCCAGGGCAGGCCAGACCGCAAGGGCCCAGGGTGCCCGGCCCGCGAGGCCCGAAAGGGCCCATCTCGGCAGAGTCTTCATGGCCTTACCCTCCGATCCTCACCGTAAGGTCCAGTCGGGGCTTCAGGCGCACCTCCTGCTGGGGCCTGAAGGTGAGGACACCGGCAGCGGCCCCCACCGTCCCGGTCCCCGTCAAGCGCACGCCGGGCTTGCCCAGGAACGACCGAAGCTCGGCCCCCGTGTAGGTCAACGTGACCGTGGAGGTAGGGGCTCCGCTCAGGGAAACGGTCTTGGAGATCTTGCCGGCGGGATGCTGGATGTCCAGGGTCATGGACAGGGTAACCCCGAAGGGGTTCGTGACGTCCACGATGGCCCCGCCGGCCTGGATCTTGTCCAGGACGGTGGCGTCGATGTCTTCCACCTTGAGATCCACCGGGTCCAGGTTCACCTGCCGGTTGGACACGTTCACCCGGACCTCCGTCACCAGGAGAGGAGCGGGGTTGACCCGGACCATGAGCCGCTGGCCGGTCTCGATGGCGGCCGTCTGGCCGCCGGGAGAGCGGACCTGGGCCCTCACGGACAGGGTCGGTCCCAGGGCGCCGGGGGCCAGGGTCAGGGTCCGCGCGGCTCTACCTCCCGGCGGCAGGGGCCCCGGGATCACGGTCTGGCCCAGGGTCCGACCGCCGGCCAGGTCGCTGATGGTGAGGGTAAGGTCGCCCCCTCCGGCCAGCGGATCGAAGGAAAGGCCGTTTTCCACCACCACGTCGAAGGCGCCCGAACTCAGCGTGGCCTGAGCCACGTCGGCCGGAAGGCCTTGGGTCGCCTCCACCGCGCCCTGGAAGGCGGGCACCGGGGCGGTCTGCCCCTGGAGGGGAACACAGGCGGGGCAGAGTTCTCCCAAGGAGCGCCCCGCGGAAAACGCGGAGAGTTGCAGCGAGAAG
>JAUQOX010000357.1 GCA_030550695.1 Gemmatimonadota bacterium
GGGGCGACATGGTCCCACCGGTGGTGGACCTCCTCCTCCTGCTCCTGGTGGCCGAGGCCCTCCGGCCCCCCGGTAGTTTCCGATCCTCCCGCCTCCTGGCTCTCTCCTTCGCCCTCTTGCTGGCGGCCTCCGCCTATCGCCCCGGTCTGTTTTTTGCCGTTGCGCTGCCCGCCTACCTGCTCCTGGGGATTCTTTCCCTCATGCTGGAAGAGGCCCTTTCCCAGGGGGGTCCTCCCCCTCCCAACGGCCACGCTGTCCCCGCCAAGACCTTCTTCTGGGCCTTGCCGCTGGCTGCCGCCGTCATGGGGTTCGGAATCCTGGTCTTCCTGGTCTTTCCCAGGGTAACCCAGGGATGGGCCGGCCGGGGAGAGGCCCCCCTGACACCCATGGCCGGCTTCGCCGACCAGGTGGCCCTGGGGAGTCACGGTGCCGAAATTGCGGCGAATCCCCGCGTGGTGCTTCGGGTGGAGTTCCCCCACGGCGCACCCCCGGCACCCGGAGACCTCTATTGGCGGGGGCGTTCCTACGACCATTTCGACGGGGTTCGCTGGAGCCGGTCGCATCCCCCGTCCCCGGCCCTTACCCCCCCCTCCTTCTACGACAGATGGGGGGGCGCAACCATCGCCTACCGGGTCTTCGGCTCCCGTCTCCCATCCCAGGTGATCTTCACCCTTCACCCCCTCCTGGAAATCCAGATGGAGGCGCAAGCCTATCCCATCGTGGACCAGTCGGGCGATCTCACGTATTGGGGCCAGGGGAACCCTGTCTACCAGGCAACCTCCCTGCAGGGCCGACCACCCCCCGACTCCCTTCGAGGGCCCTTGTCGGGGTTTCGTCCCAGCCTGCGCCTCTTCACCCAGGTCCCGCCGCTGGGCCCCGAAATCACGGCGCTGGCCGATTCCGTCCTGGGCCCCTCTTCCGACCCCTACCACGCGGCGGTATCTCTGGTGTCCTGGTTTCGGGAGCGATTCACCTACACCCGGGCACTCCCTCCCACACCCGCTGAGGCGACGCTGGAGCACTTTCTGCTCCGGCGGCGGGCTGGCCACTGCGAGTATTTCGCAACGGCCATGGCCCTACTCCTCCGAACCAGGGGGATCCCTACCCGTCTGGTGACGGGGTTCCTCGGCGGGCAGTGGAGCGAGATCGGCGGCTATCTGGCGGTAACCCAGAACGAAGCCCATGCCTGGGTCGAAGTCTGGTTCCCCGGATTCGGGTGGGTTCCCTTCGACCCCACTCCCCCGGCCACCCCCTGGGTCGCATCGGACGGCTCCTGGCTCTGGCCGGGGCGTTTCTTCCTCGATGCCCTCCAGCACCGCTGGAACAAGTGGGTGTTGGACTACAACCTCGCCGCCCAGGTGGAGATCCTGGAGAGGATTCGCCGGGCCACCTCCTTCAAGACGCGGGCGTTACCCGAAGGCAACGCTCCCCGGGGGATGCCCCACCTCCCACCGGCCCCTTGGGCCGTGGCGGGCTTTCTCACCGCCCTGGTGCTGGCTGCGGCCTGGTGGCGAAAAAGGAGGGTCGAGGCGCCCCACCCCGCCTCCCGCCCCTACCTTCGGCTCCTGAGGCAGGCCCGCAGGGCCGGCTTGCGCTCCCCCGCACTCCGTTCTCCCCTGAGCCTGGTGGCGTTCCTGGAAGGGCAGGGCCATCCGGCGGCACCGAAGGCACGCCTGGGTGTGGAGTTGTATCTCCGTGCGCGGTTTTCCGGCAACCCCCTCGACCAGGCGCAACGTCGGCTGATGAACCGGGCGTTCCGGGAAGCCTCCAGCCTGTTGGGGAAATCCCGGGGCGGTCTTGCCAAGGAACCTGACCGCCTCAACTGTTCATAGACGATGACCAGCGACTTTCCTCGCAGCCCGAATCCGGCCGTGCCCTCCCAGGGACCGCCCCTGGCGACCATCAGCTACGAAGGCCGCTTCTGGGAGGTCTTCGTGGAGTTCGACGACGACCCCCGGCACCCGGACACCAGTCGCGCCCGCCTCTGCTTCTTCCCGGCGGACCCCGGGGAGGAGGACCAACCCGTACGTACTGCGGTCATCCTCATCGAGGACAGCTACGAAGAGGTCATGGCCAAAGCCCGGAGCCTCGAAGAGCACCTCCTTCAGGGTCTCCTGCGTTCGGCTCTGCCCTAGCCCCGGCGTTGCCTCACCCCTGCCGCACCCACCGCCAGAGCTCCGGCAACGTGGGTCGTTTTCCCTGCATGAGGATCCCGACCCGGTAGATCCGCCCGGCGAACCAGGCGACCATAGGTACGGAGGCAAAAAGAAGGGCCACTCCCAAGGCCACCTCCCCCTGGGGAACCCCCCCCAAACCGGCCCGGGCGTACATCAGGACGGGCGTAAAGAAGGGAACCAAAG
>JAUQOX010000358.1 GCA_030550695.1 Gemmatimonadota bacterium
CTCCCGAAGGCCCGACTCCCAGACCCGCCGCTCCAGCCGCCCCTCCTCATCCGCCAGCCGGATCAGTTCCCGGAGCGCCAGGGCCAGGGAAAGGTCAGGCCCCCCGAGCCCGGCGAGGAAATCCCGAAAGCCCTGCAGCCGGCTCACCATGGCGCCCTCTTTCCTTCACGACCGTTGGCCGGGGCCTCGATCCCTCCTTCCCCCCCTCCGTCCCTTGCCCCGGAGACGCGGGTCCCCTCCACCCCTCCCCCCTTCCTCCGCCCCGGCCCCACAGGCTCCAGGTGGATCCCCCGGGTCCGACCCTTCACTTCCATCCGTTCCACCTCCCCCTCCCGCCAGAACACGGTGATCTCTTCGCCTACCACGTAGTGGGCGGCCAACTTCCCTTCCGCCGCCGACACCGAATCGGCCGGGGTCAGGCGGTACAAGCTCCGAGCCCTCCCCCGAGCCGTGAGGACCTCAAGGACGTAGGAGCGCTTCCTTCCCCCTTCCCCTTCCCCCCCGGCCAACGAATCGGCCGCGGGGGGAGGAAGCGAGTCGCCTGCCGGAGCGAAGACGGCGACCAGGGTGTCGCCCTCCATCCAGTCCCGGCGGAGGAGAGGGGGGGTCTCGGGGGTGTTCAGGGAGTCTCGAGCCGAAGACTCCCCCCGGGCGTCTCCCACCGCCCACACCTCTTCCAGCCGGCCGCCTGGGCTGCGAATCTCCAAAGAGTCGGCCTGTACCCCGAACTTCTCGGCCAGGGCAACCGGACGCAGGGGAAAGCGACCCATTCCGAGCCTTTGGGCCTCCGGGTGCGTCGGTCTCAGGAGCAAGGTCTCGCTAGGGAGGGAGTCCAAGGCCGGATCCCGGGCCCCCACCAGACGTTCCACCTCGCCCCCCTCGAAAAAGACCTCGAGAACGGGGGCCAAGACCCGGACATCGTCCGTGGTCAGGATGGCGTCCCCCCGGGCCCGGACGTTCCGCAAGTCGTCCTCGGGGGCGAACACCTCCAACAGATCCCCCGACATCTCGGCACCCGACGATCGCATCCACGCCCCCCCGACCAGGGCCAGCCTCCCCTCCTGTTCCCGATACTCCAACGAATCCCCGCGGGCCTGCAACGAATCCCGGACCACACTCACCACCCCCACGGCCCAAAAGGAGCGTGCCCCCGGCTCCCCTTCCAAGAGCAGCCGCTGGGCTTCGATATCGTAGGGGGAACTGGGGGCGGTTCCCGCCGTATCCGGACCGGTGCGGCGGGGGGTGGGGAAGAGCAGGGCCTTGGGCCGCCTTCCTGTCACGGTGAGGCGGTCCGAAGTTCTCCCTTCCCCTCCGGCCCGCAGCAGGACCATGGTGTCGCCCCGGAACACCGAGCCGTTCTCTTCCAGGCTCAGGATGGCTCCCCCCCAAGCACGAAGCGTCCGCTCCCGACTGAAGTATTGGGCCCGAAAGGCGGTCAGGCGCCCCCCCTCCTGACGGAAGACGACGTTGCCGAAAAGGTTGGCCAAGCCTGCGGCTTGGAAGACCACGGCACTGTCGGCCTCAATCCGGACCCCTCCACCGCAGGTGATGACCGGACGCCGGAAGTGGGTGACCCGGGACCCCGTTCCATCGGCGAACGATTGAAAGCCTTCGTGCCAAGGGACCTCACAGTCCCCCTCACCGGACACCTGGGGAGCCAGGGATCCGGCAAAGACGAGGACCGCCGCCCCGGCCCACGCGAAGGACCACCAGACCCTTCTCCACCGAGCCACAGTCTTGGCCCAGCCGTGGGGAGCCTTCCGTGTTCCGTGCGGCCTCAAAAGCGAATCCTCCCCCCCCCGCCGCCCCGGATGCTCCCGGGTCCCACACGCATCTGGCGGAATTGCAGATCCGAGGTGAAGCCCAGACCTTGGCTCACGACCGCCCCCTCCCTCATGGTGGTCAACGAGTCGCTCCAAATCCGGTCTCCTGCCGGATCATAGTGAAGCTCTGGGCTCTCCACCCGCCGATCCCCTTCCGGGATCACCAAAACCACCTCCCCGAAGGCGGACATTCCCCGACTGACGGTGTGGTACCGCCCTTTCCGGGCCGTTACCGTGGCCCGCACCCCCCCGGCTTGGTCGAAGAGCTCGAGGGTGGGGTTCACCAGCACCACCATGCTGGAGTCCCGATAGAGGAAGGCCGTGTCCCCCCGTACCACCCCCTCCCTGACCCCCTGGAACGTGAGGAAGAGCTCGAAGCCGGTCATGACCTGGTCGGCTCCGCTGGACAACAGGGCCGGCGAAGCCACGGGTGTGGCCACCTCGTCCCGGCACCCCAGGCCCAAGCCGGCCATGAGCGACACCCATGCCAGGCGCCGAAGCCCGGACCGTTTTCGCGGAGCCGCTGGCCT
>JAUQOX010000079.1 GCA_030550695.1 Gemmatimonadota bacterium
TGAAGCCGCGGCCCGACACGGCATCCAGCCCCGGGCCGTGGCGGAAGCCCTGGAGCGGGCCATGCGGGGCACGCGGGCCACGGAGTTTGCCGATTTCGACCGGAAGATCCCCGTGGTGGTGCGCCTGCCCGACTCCCTCCGGTTCCGGAGGAGCACCCTTTGGAACCTCCACGTGCAAGGGGTGCCCCTGAGGGAGCTCGTGCGGGTCCGGGAAACCGCCGCGCCTTCCGAGATCCGACGGGAGGATCAAGGTCGCGTGGTGACCGTCTACGCCGACGTGCTCTCGGGGGGGTTGCAAGGAGCCCTGACCCGGGTGGAGGCGGCCCTGGCCGAGCTCCCCCCCGAAGCCGACTTGCGGGTGGAGGTGGGGGGAGAGAACGAAGAGATGCGCCGTTCCTTCCGGGACCTGGCCTTCGCCTTCGGATTGGCCCTCCTCCTGGTGTACATGATCCTGGCCGCCCAGTTCGAGTCCTTCCTACACCCCTTCACCATCCTGGCTGCCGTACCTCTGGCGGTGGTGGGGGCGGTGCTGGCCCTGGGGGTGGTGGGCGAGGGGATCAACACCATGAGCCTCATCGGGGGGGTGATCCTGGTGGGGATCGTGGTGAACGACGCCATCGTGAAGGTGGACTTCATCGTCCAGGGCCGGGGCCGAGGGATGCCTTTGAGGGAGGCCATCCTGGAGGCGGGGCGGGTGCGTCTGCGGCCCATCGTGATGACCACGGGCACCACCGTCCTGGGTCTCGCTCCCATGGCGTTGGGGGTGGGGCCGGGGGCGGACCTCCGGGCTCCCCTGGCCCTGGCCGTGATCGGGGGGCTCGCCGTGGCCACCGTGTTGACCCTTGTGGTGGTACCGGTGGTGTTTGCCCAGTTGGAAGGCCTGCGGGAGCGGTGGAGGGGCGGGGGCGGGGGGAAGGGATGATCCGCCTGTTCGTCCGCCGCCCCGTGGCCGTGAGCATGGCCTATCTGGCCGTGGCCCTCCTGGGGGTGGCGGCCTGGCGGAACATTCCCCTGGAGCTCCTGCCCGACACCCGTCTCCCCCGTCTGGACGTCATGGCCTCCTGGCCCGGCGCCTCACCCGAGCAGGTGGAGGCGTTCCTTACGGCCCCCATGGAGGCCGTGATCCAGCAGGTTGTGGGGGTGGAGCGGGTGGTTTCCGAGTCCTACGAGGCCCAGGGGGTGGGTAGCGCCCGCATCATGGTGGAGTTCAGCCGCTCCACCGACATGGATTTCGCCCGCCTGGACCTGGGGGAGCGGCTGGCCTTTCTGGAAGAGGATCTGCCCCCGGGGGTGCGGTCGGTGCAGGTTCTCCCCTACATCCCCCCGGCCTTCGAGCGCCAGGCCCGCCGCGCCTTCCTCCGCTATACCCTTACGGGGCCCTACACCCCGGAGGCCCTCCGGGCCTGGGTGGAGGACCGCATCGCACCGGAGCTTAGCCGCATCGAGGGAGTGGCCTTGGTGCGGGTCATGGGGGGGAGGGACCGGGTGGTGGAGGTGGAGATGGACGAGAAGAAGATCGCTTCCCTGGGGCTTTCCCCCGGGCAGGTGGCGGCCCGCCTCGCCGACCTGGAGCTGGTCCGGGAGGCGGGAACGGTGCGGGAGGGTACCCGCCAGTGGACGGTGACGCTGCGGCACCGGGTGGCCTCTCTCCAGCAGGTGAGGGACGCCGTGGTCCTCTCGTCGGCGGGGCGTGTGGTGCGGGTGGGCGACGTGGCTTGGGTGAGGGACACTTACGAGGAGCTTCAGGGGCATTACCGCATCAACGGACGCCCTGCCGTGGCCTTCGAGCTGGTCAAAGAGATCGGGGCCAACACGGTGGCCGTGGCCGACCGGGCCAAAGCCCGCATGGCCGAACTCCAAGGGCGCCTCCCCGGTGGGACCCGCGTGTATCTGGACCAGGACGAGAGCCTGGATATCCGCAGACAGCTTACCGACCTCCGGTACCGGGCCCTGGTTTCGGCGGGGGTGATCTTTGCGGTCCTGTTGCTCTTTCTCCGCACGCTGTCCTCGGCGGGGGTGGTCTTCGCCACCATCGGCTTTTCCGTCCTCATTGCCTTGAACCTGGTCTATCTCGGGGGGTTCTCCCTGAACCTCCTCACCCTCATGGGGCTGGCCATGGGGTTCGGCCTCATGGTGGACAACGCCATCGTGGTTCTGGAGAACATCTACCGGAAGTGGCAGGGGGGTGGCTCTCCCCGTGGGGCAGCGGAAGAGGGAGCCTCCCAGGTGGTGCTCCCCGTGCTGGCCTCCACCGCTACCACCCTCATCGTGTTCGTGCCCTTCGTGTACCTCCAGGGGGAACTGCGGATCTTCTACGTTCCCCTGGGGATCGTGGTGGGGCTGACGCTGGCGGCTTCCTTGGCCGTCTCCTTCTCCTTCGTGCCGGCGGTGGCGGCCAGGATCCTGAAGCCTGAGGGCGCATCGGGGCCGGGGAGGGCACGCGGGAAAGCGGCTTCCCCCGTGTACCTCCGGCTCTACGATTCCCTCCTTGCCCTGAGCCTACGCTTCCCTTGGGGAGCCGTCGTGGTGGCGGCGGCAGCCCTGGGGGTGTCCTACCACCTCTTCGACAAGTACGTCACCAAAGGGGTGGTGTGGGGAGGGCGCTGGGGAGATCAGACCTTCGTCCAGATCAGCATCCGCCTTCCCCGGGGTTCCGACCTCGAGCGCACCGACGAACTGGCCCGCTCCTTCGAAGAACGCCTGGCCGCCCTTCCCGAGGTGGACAGGTTCACCACCAACGTCTTTGGCAACGGAGCCTCCATCACGGTCACTTTCCCTCCCGAGCTGGAGCACACCTACGTGCCGCCGGCCATCAAGGAGCACCTAGTCGCGTATAGCCTGGGTTTTTCCGGGGCCGAGGTGCGGGTCTACGGCTACGGCCCTTCCTTCTACGGAACGGGAGCCTCCCTTCCCAATTACTCCATCCAGATCCTGGGTTACAACTACGAGAAGGTGCGGGAGATTGCCGAAGACCTGGGGAACCGCCTGCGCCGGCTCTCCCGCGTTCACGAGGTGGACACCAACGCTTCGGGGAACTACTTCGAGCGGGACAGGGCCACGGAGTTCGTGGCGGAGATCCGGCGAGACGCCTTGAACCGATACGGCATGAGCGTACAGGAGTTCGTGTCCCGCCTCCAGGCAGCGGTTCGCGGCCAAACGGGGGCGGCTCTCCTCAGGCTCGGGGGAGAAGAGGTGCGCTTCGAAGTGAAGCTGGAAGGGTCCCGGGAGGTGGATCTCCGCAAGCTCCGGGAGACCCTCGTCACCGGGCGAGAGGGCACCTCCATCCGCATCGGCGACGTGGTGACCATCGAACCTCGGGAAGTCATGGCCAGGATCCGGCGGGAGGACCAGCAGTATGAGCGCACCGTGGCCTACGAGTTCCGGGGTCCTCCGAGATTGGGGGACCGGGTTCGGGAAGCGGTGGTAGCAGCGACGGCCCTTCCGCCGGGCTACAGCATCAAGGCCAGGGAAGAGTGGCGGTGGAGTCGGGAGGAACGCCGGCAGATCTACCAGGTGTTGGCCGTGTCCCTGGCGCTGGTCTTCATGGTCACCGCCGCCTTGTTCGAGTCTCTGCGACAGCCCCTGTGCGTCCTTCTCACGGTGCCCATGGCCCTCACGGGGGTGTTCCTCCTCTTCTTCTACGCCGACGCCACCTTCACCCGGGAGGCGTACATCGGCGTGATCATGATGGGAGGGGTGGTGGTGAACAACGCCATCCTCCTGGTGGACCACATCAACCGGATCCGGAGGGAGGAGTCCCTTCCCCTGGAGGAGGCGGTCCGCAAGGGAACCCTCCAACGGGTGCGGCCCATCCTCATGACCACCGCCACCACGGTTCTGGGTCTGCTCCCCCTGGTGCTCACGAGCCAGGGAGCCGACAGCCGGATCTGGAATGCTCTAGCCTATGCCCTCATGGGGGGGCTCGCCTCGTCCACCTTCTTCGTCCTGACCACCACGCCCGCCGTGTATCTGCTCTTCGAGGGGCCTCGGGGGAGGTAAGATCCGTCGGTTGGCGAAGGCTCGCCGGGCGGGAGAGGTCTGGCGGGCCGTCCGATCCCCTGGGTGGGCGGGCGGCGACGATCCGGCGGCCCAGCGAGGCGTTGCCCGCCGCCCTCACTCCACGGGGAACCCGTTCCGCCGCCAGCCGGAGAAATCCCCCACCAGGTGCCGGACCTTGGTGAAACCGTTCTGGCGAAGGTAGCCCTCCACCCACCGAGCCCGGGGGCCGACCTCGCAATACACCACGATTTCCCGGTCCGCCAGCCGCTTCAGTTCCTCGATCCGGTAGGGCACCATCCGATCTTCCAGGTTGTAGGCGCCCGGAACGTGGCCGGAGGCGTATTCCACCGGGGTGCGCACATCCAGGACGATGGGGGCGTTCTCCGTCCCTAGCCGCTCCAGAAGCTCCTTGGCCGTAATGGAGGCGGGGTCCGAGCCGCCTCTGCAGGCCAAGGCGAAGGGGGCCGCGACCAGGACGAGGAACAGCCGTAGGGCCTCCCCAACCCGCAGGACCGGCCGGCGAAAGGCTCCCAACGAGAACTGGACCCGGGCGGCGATCCCTCTCGACGAGGGAAGGACAACAAAGGGTTTGGGCACGACAACAGGCTCCTGTACCTTAAGGGACATTCGCAGGGAACGACCGGAGGAAGCAAACCCCCCAATGCGGCGTAAGATCCGCCGGGTGGCGTCCCCCTCCACATCCTGCGCCCGTGTGATAACTTCCCTGATCTGGCATGTGAAAGATCCCCTGGAAGGAGCGAGCATGGCTGGGGAGTCCCGAGAGCCGGAACGGGTGGAAGGGGTGGACTTCATCCGCGCCATCGTGGCCCGTCACAACGCCGAGGGAACCTACGGCGGCCGGGTGATCACCCGCTTTCCTCCCGAGCCCAACGGTTTCCTCCACATCGGTCACGCCAAGTCCATCGTCCTGAACTTTGGGTTGGCCCAGGAGAACGGGGGACGGTGTCACCTTCGCTTCGACGACACCAACCCCCTCACCGAAGAGCTCCGCTACGTGGAGGCCATCCAGCAGGACGTGCGCTGGTTGGGCTACGACTGGGGCGAGCACCTCTACTTCGCTTCGGACTATTTCGAACGCCTGTATGAGTGCGCCCTGATCTTGATCCGGAAGGGAAAGGCCTATGTGGACTCCCTGTCCGAAGAGGAGATCCGGCTCTACCGGGGCACACTCACGGAGCCGGGCAAGGAGAGCCCGTACCGGAACCGGTCGGTGGAGGAGAACCTGGACCTGTTCCGGAGGATGAGGGCAGGGGAGTTCCCCGACGGGGCCCATGTGCTGAGGGCCAAGATCGACATGGCCCACCCCAACATGGTCATGCGGGACCCCGTCCTCTACCGGATCCGTCACGCCACCCACTACCGCACGGGGGATGCCTGGTGCATCTACCCCCTGTACGATTTCACCCACTGCCTTTCCGACGCCTTCGAAGGGATCACCCACTCCCTTTGCACCCTGGAGTTCGAGAACAACCGGGAGCTGTACGACTGGATCCTGGACGAGGTGGGGTTCGAGGAACCTCGGCCCCATCAGTACGAGTTCGCCCGCCTGAACCTCGACTACACCGTCATGAGCAAGCGGAAGCTCCTCCGCTTGGTGAACGAGGGTCACGTGGACGGCTGGGACGATCCCCGGATGCCCACCCTGGCGGGGATGCGTCGGAGGGGGATCCCCCCGGAAGCCATCCGCACCTTCTGCGAGATGATCGGGGTGGCCCGGGCCGACAATCGGGTGGACCTGGGCAAACTGGAATTTGCCGTCCGGGATCACCTGAACCGCACGGCGCCCCGCCGGATGGGGGTTCTGAGGCCCCTCCGCCTCGTGATCACCAACTACCCCGAGGGGCAGGTGGAGGAGCTGGAGATCCCTTCCTTTCCACCCGATGTGGGGCTTCCCGGCTCCCGCAGGGTCCCCTTCAGCCGTGAGCTGTTCATCGAAGCCGAGGATTTTGCCCTGGAGCCTCCGCCGGGGTACCGGCGCCTGGCTCCGGGCCGGCGGGTCCGGCTCCGCTACGCCTACGTGGTGGAGTGCCGGGAGGTGGTGCGGGACCCCGCCACGGGGGCACCTCGGGAGGTCCGGTGTGTCTACGATCCCGCGAGCCGCGGAGCAGGCGGGCGAGGGGAGGCCGGCCTGGGAATCATCCACTGGGTGTCGGCCCCCCATGCCGTGCCGGCCGAGGTCCGACTGTACGACCGCCTTTTCTCCGTCCCCGATCCCGAAGCGGACGAGGGGAGGGATTTCACGGACTTCCTGAACCCCCTTTCCAAGGTGGTCCTGGAAACGGCGTATGTGGAACCGGCGGTGGCCGAGGATCCCCCCGGCACGCGAATCCAGTTGGAGCGGCTGGGTTACTTTGCCGCCGATCCGGTGGACTGCCGACCTGGCCGGCTCGTTTTGAACCGCATCGTCACTTTGCGGGACACCTGGGCCCGGCGGAGGGAAGCCGCCGGGCAAGGGGGGGAGCCAGGGGTGGAGAGGGGGAGGTCCGGTGCGGTGGGGGTCCTCGGCCGGGCGAAGGGGGAAGGCCGCGGGGAGGGCGGAACAGCGGGGGGAGGAGACGATGCCGGGGAGGCCCCCCCTTCTCCCCTCCCCCCCGTGGAACGACGGGACGGGGGCCGGGAGGCCCGGGACGCGGTGCGGCGCCGGCATCCGGAGCTGGCCGACCGATTCCGCCGCTACCAGGTCGAGCTGGGGCTCACGGAGGAACAGGCCGACCTGGTGACGGGCTCCCCTGCGGCCGCCTCCCTGTTCCAGGAGGCCCTGGACCTGCTTGAGGGGCGGGGGGCCGTGACGCTGGCCAACTGGGTGGTGAACGAGGTGCTCCGGGTGTTGAAGGCTCGCGATCGGGAAGCCTTGCCCTTCGGACCCTCGCAATTGGCTTCCCTGGTGCGGCTCTTGGAGGATGGAATCCTGAGCCAGCCCATGGCCAAGGAAATCTTCCAGGAGGTCTCGGCCCGGGGAGCGGACCCCCTGGCCCTGGTGGCCGAGCGGGGGCTCCGGAAGGTGACCCAGGAGGAGGCTGTGGCCCCTCTGGTGGAGAGGGTCCTGGCGGCCTGGCCCGAAAAGGTGGAGGAGTATCGGCGCGGAAAGACAGGCCTGCTGGGGTTCTTCACCGGTTTGGTCCTCAAGGAGAGCGGAGGGAGGGCCGACCCCCGCCTGGTTCGCCAGATCCTGGTGCGGAGTCTCGAGGAGGGTGGGGCCGGGGGGGAAGGGAGGGTCGGCACGGGCAGGGGAGAAGGGGAGGCCCGATGACCCTGCGGGTGCGCTTCGCCCCTTCGCCCACAGGCTACCTCCACGTGGGGGGGGCCAGAACGGCCCTCTTCAACTGGCTCCTGGCCCGGAAGGAGGGGGGAGTCTTCATCCTCCGCATCGAGGACACGGACCGCGAGCGCTCCAGCGAGGCCCACACCCAGGCCATCCTTCACGGTCTCGACTGGCTGGGGATCACCTGGGACGAAGGGCCCTACTTTCAGAGCGAAGGTCTGGAGCGCCACCGGGCCGATGCCTTCACCCTTCTGGAGCGGGGTTGGGCCTATCGGGACTTCTCCACGCCCGAGCAGGCGGCCCAGGACCGGGAGGAGCAGGTGCGGGTCGGGAGCCGCCTCCGGAGGGCCCGGGAGCGGGCCGAGGCCATGAGTGCCGACGAAGTGGAGGCCCGGCTGGCCCGGGGGGAGCCCTTCGCCGTACGGCTCCGGGTACCCGAAGGAGAGACGGTCTGGGAAGACCGGGTCCACGGCGAGATGCGCTTCCGCAACGAAGAGATCGACGACCTGGTGATCCTGCGGAGCGACGGCACCCCCACCTACAACCTGGCGGTAGTTTCCGACGACGTGGCCCACGGCGTCACCCTGGTGATGCGGGGCGACGATCATATCTCCAACACCCCCAAGCAGATCCTGATTTACCGGGGGCTGGGCAAGCCGGTCCCTGAGTTTGCCCATGTCCCCATGATTCTGGGACCCGACGGCAAACGCCTGTCCAAGCGTCACGGGGCCACCGCCGTGGGGGACTACGAGAAAGAGGGGATCCTTCCCGAAGCCATGGTGAATTTCCTGGCTCTGCTGGGGTGGTCCCCGGGGGACGACCGGGAGGTCTTCACCCGCCAGGAGCTGATCGAGGCCTTCAGCCTGGAGCGGGTCCTCAAGAAGAGCGCCGTGTTCGACCTGGAAAAGCTTCGCTGGCTCAACGGCCAACACCTCATGAGGATGGCCACCGCCGACCTGTTGCCCCGGGTGGAGGCCAGGCTCCGGGAAGCAGGGGTTCTATTGGGTCCCGGGGCGCCCTCGCCCCCTGCCGGGGACGCCGCCACCCGTGTGGACCTTGCCACTCTGGTGGAACTTCTGAAACCCCGGTCCCGGACCCTGGAGGACCTGGTGGCCCAGGCCCGTCCTTACTTCACCGACCCGGTGGACTACGACCGGCCCTCGGTGGAGAAGCATTGGCTGAAGGATGTCTCGGGCGCCCGCCGCCGGCTCGAGGCTGCCATGGGCCGGCTCCAGGGAGCTCCCTGGGAGGCCGCGGCTTTGGAGGCGGAGCTCCGGGCCCTGGCCGAAGAGCTGGGTTCGGGGGCCGGCAAGCTCTTTCAGACCCTTCGGGTGGCCCTCACCGGGCGCGATGCCAGTCCCGGGCTTTTCGACGTTCTGGTCCTTTTGGGGCGGGAACGTTCCCTTCGCCGGCTGGAGGCGGCCCTGGCCTACCTGAGGGCGGAGGCGGCGGGTCCGGAGTCACGAAAAGCTTCCTTGACACCGCCCGACGAGGCAGATTAGGATAGCAACCTTTCCCGATCCAAGCGGTTTCAGGACCGTTGCGCCTGGTCCTCCCGGAGCATCCATGGCGGCTCACCTCTCGGAGATCGAACGGAAGATCCTGGAGTACATGGTCTCCTATCTCCGGGAACACACCTATCAGCCTTCCATCCGGGAAATCGGCGAGCGGTTCGGCATCAAGAGCACCAAGACGGTCTCTGAACACCTGCAGGCCTTGGCGGACAAGGGGTTCCTCCAGAGGGACCCCTCCCGCTCCCGGGGGGTGAAGATTTTGGGGGTGGACCTGGGCGGCCAGGCCGTCTCCGTCCCCTGTTTCCGGCAGCTTCCCGAAGACCGGAGCGCCCTCCGCCCCGCCCGGGCCGACACCTTCCTGGCGGTGGATCCCCGCCTGGTGGGGACCAACGGTGCCTTTTTCGTCCAAGCCCGGGCCGACGAGCTGGGGGCCTTGGGCCTGCTGGAGGGGGACTACGTGCTCCTGGAGCCGGCCTCGGGGCCCGAGCTGCCGGAGGGTGCCGTGGTGGCGGCCCGGGTGGAGGGGCGCGCTGCCTACTACCGGGTGGGCCGCCGGGGTTCCTCCTTGTTGCTCCACCCCTTGGCGGGCCGGGGGGAACCCGTGGTGGTGGAAAGTCCCCAGACCCTCGTGGTGCTGGGACGGGTGGTGGGGATGTTCCGGCGCCTGGATCACGTGTCGGCCTCGGGGACGGTCCTCCCCCACTGACCGGCCTCTCCTCTTCGTCCCCCCCCTCGGGCGTCGGTTCTCCGCACTACGATGAACGAACCGGTGGGTGTGCGCTTCTCCCCTCCCCTCCAGGGCGATGTCCTCTGGATGGCCCGGGCCTTGGAAATGGCCCGCCTGGCCGAGGTCCGGGGAGAGGTGCCGGTGGGGGCGGTGCTGGTGCGGGAGGAAGCCCTGGTGGCGGAAGGGCATAACCTGACGGTGACCACGGCGGACCCCACGGCTCACGCCGAGGTGGTGACCCTCCGGCGAGGGGCCGCGCGGCAGGGAGATTGGCGGTTGGAGGGATGTACCCTCTATGTGACCCTGGAGCCCTGCGCCCTCTGTTGTGGGGCCATCGTCCTGGCCCGGGTCCCCCGGGTGGTCTACGGTGCCCCGGACCCCAAGGCGGGGATGGCCGGAAGCCTGGGCAACCTGCTTCAGCACCCCCGCTTGAACCACCGGGCCCAGGTCACCGCCGGGGTCTTGGCCGAGGAGGCGGCCTCACTTCTCCGGGAGTTCTTCCGGGCCAAGCGATGAAGCCCCTGTTCCCTTCCCCCCCTCCGGCACCGCCCTGGCCCGGACGCAGAGGGGCGCTCCCGGGGCGCCGGCCGGTCCTCGGAAGCCTTTCCCTGGCCCTGGGGGTGGCGGCCCTGGCCTTTCCGTTCTCCGGCCCCCTTCGTCCCCAGGGAAACCCCGACCCCCCTCCGCCCTCCCCTCGGGAGACCCGGGCCCTGTGGGTGGTCCGTACCACCCTGGTTCACCCGGATTCCATCCGGGCCATGGTGGGACGGGCCGCCCAGGCGGGTTTCAACACCCTGGTGGTGCAGGTGCGGGGCAGGGGCGACGCCTTCTACGCCAGCCGCTGGGAGCCCCGGAACCCCCAGGTCCTGGCCCAGGGTCTGGATTTCGACCCCCTGGCCCTGGTGCTCCGGGAGGCCCGGGGGCGGGGGCTGGCCGTCCATGCCTGGATGAACGTACACCTGGTCTGGGGCCCCACTCCCCCGCCCGCCGACCCCCTCCATGTGGTCCGGGATCGGCCCGACCTGCTGGCTGTGCCCCGGGAGCTGGCCTCCCGCCTGTTCCGGCAGGACCCCCGGGCTCCGGCCTTCGTGGCGGCCTTGGTGGATCATGCCCGGGCCAACACCCGTCGGCTGGAAGGGCTCTACACCTCCCCCTCCCACCCCGAGGTGAAGGAACGGATCTACGCCGTGGCCATGGACCTGGTGGAATCCTACGATTTGGACGGACTCCACCTGGACTACCTCCGGTTCCCGGCTCCCGACTACGATTACTCCACCTCGGCCTTGGATCGCTTTCGGGCCTGGGTGGCTCCCCGCCTTACCCCCGGCCACCTTGCCGAACTGGAGTCCCGGTACCGCACCGACCCCTTTGCCTTCACCGACGCCCTGCCGGGCCCCTTCGACGAATTCCGGCGGGCCCAGATCACGGAGCTGATGGAGCGGATCTTCCTGGGGGCCAAACGGCGGCGCCCTAACCTCCAAGTCTCGGCCGCGGTCTTTCCCGACCCTGACGAGGCCTACCGGACCCGATTCCAGGACTGGCGGGCCTGGTTGCGGGACGGGCTCCTGGACGTGGCCGCCCCCATGGCCTACACCCCCGACGACGAACTCTTCCGGAGGCAGATCGGGGCGGCGGTGGCGGTGGCGGGGGGAGAGCGGATCTGGGCCGGTATCGGCGCTTACCAGAACACGGTGGAGGGGACCCTCAGCAAGATCCGGCAGGCCCGGGCCCTGGGCGCAGGAGGA
>JAUQOX010000080.1 GCA_030550695.1 Gemmatimonadota bacterium
ATTTAGGCGAGACAGCAAAGGTTGTCGTGTTTTCCGTGGCGGAAGGGGAGGACAAACCTCTGAAGTATCCGAAGGTCTTCGAAGAGGCGGATTATGTGGTGTTGAACAAGATCGATCTCCTCCCCCATGTGCCCTTCAGCGTGGATCGAGCCATGGCCTATGCCAGGCAGGTGAATCCCGCCCTGCGGTTCTTCCTGGTATCGGCATTGAAAGAGGAAGGCATGGAGGACTGGTATGGTTTCCTTCACTCCCTGGTCCGACGTGGGAGCTGAAGAGACCTCTCTTTCCTCGGGGGTGGATGCTGAGGGATTATCGGCCATCGAGGTGAAGGTCCGCGGGATCGTGCAGGGCGTAGGGTTTCGTCCCTTCGTCCACCGGCTGGCTCTGCGTTTTGGTCTGGTGGGGTGGGTGCGAAACGAATCGGGAGCCGTGAGGATCCGGGTTCAGGGCAAGAATTCTAACCTTGCGGCTTTTCTGGAAGCTTTGCGGGTGGAAGCTCCGCCCCTTGCGCGGTTGGACGAGGTGGAGACAACTGCTGCGGATCGGGCTGGTTTCTCGTCTTTTCAGGTTTACGGGTCTGTGTCGGATGCTCAAGGCCACGTCCTGGTGTCTCCTGACACCGCGATCTGTGAAGCCTGTTTGGACGAGCTCTTCGATCCTTCCAACCGGCGTTATCATCACCCCTTCATCACTTGCACGGATTGTGGCCCCCGTTTCACCCTGATCCGTGACATGCCCTATGACCGGGAGCGTACGAGCATGGCAGATTTCGAGCCGTGCTCCCAGTGTCTGGAAGAGTACAACAGTCCTCAAGACCGGCGCTTCCACTCGGAAACGAATGCCTGTCCGAACTGTGGCCCCAGGATCTGGCTGGAGCTGGTGGAGGAGACCCACCAGCGCAAGTCCAAGACGGGTTGTGAGGAATCCGACGCCGTCATCGGTCGTGCTGCTGAGCTGCTCCACCGGGGAATGATCCTGGCAATTCGAGGCATAGGGGGGTTCCACTTGGCGGTCGACGCCACCAGGGAAGAGGCGGTGCGTCGTCTCCGGGAAAGAAAAGGGAGGGAGAGCAAGCCGCTGGCCGTCATGGTGGCAGATCTCGCCGCGGCCCGACGGATAGCCGTGATCGACCGGGAGGCGGAAAAGCTTCTCCTTTGCAAGGAACGTCCCATCGTTTTGGTACCGAAAAGGCCGACTGCCCCCCTGGCTCCCTCTGTGTCTCCAGGGCTCGGATGGGTGGGGTTGATGCTTCCCTATGCCCCTCTTCATCATCTCCTCCTGCGGGCGGTAGGTTTGCCTCTGGTGATGACCAGCGGCAACCGCTCGGAGGAACCCATTGCCGTCGGCAACGGCGAAGCCCGGCAAAGGCTTTCGCCGGTGGCGGACGCCTTCCTCCTTCACAATCGGGAGATCGTTTCCCGTTGCGATGACTCCGTGGTGAGGTGGTGCGGGGGCGGCTTGGGAATCCTGGTTAGGAGGAGTCGCGGTTACGCTCCTCTTCCTTTGGCTCTGCCCTCGCCGAGTCCTGTTCCGTTGCTGGCGGTGGGAGCCCACTTGAAGAACACCTTGGCTTTGGTCCAGGGCCGAGAAGTATTTTTGAGCCAGCATGTCGGAGATCTGGAAAACCTGGAAACCCTGGAACACTTCGAAAGCTCTCTTAGGCGGCTGCGGGCGCTGTTCCGGGTGGAGCCGAGACGAATTGCGGCGGATCTTCACCCGGATTACCTCTCGACCCGCCTGGCTGAGGAGCTTTCCCGGCACTGGGATTTGGCTCCCCCCCTTCGGATCCAACACCACCACGCGCATGTGGCGGCAGTGGCGGCCGAGCATGGGATAGAGGAACCGGTGGTGGGAATCGCCTACGACGGGACCGGCTATGGTGAGGACGGGGCCATCTGGGGGGCCGAGATCCTGGTGGGAGATTTGCAGACCTGTCGTCGGCTTGGTCACCTGCGCTATGCCCCGCTGCCGGGGGGAGAGGCGGCGGTGCGGCAGCCCTGGAGATCGGCGTTGGGGTATGCTTCCTTGGACGAGTCCCTGGTGGAGAAGTGGCGGACCGTGTGGGACGGCCTCCGTGAGAAGGAGTTTGCCCTGGTTCGGGCACAAGTGCGGGCCGGGATTCATGCTCCGCCCATGTCTTCCATGGGACGACTGTTCGACGCCGCCGCGGCAATCCTGGGTGTGCGGAGTCGAGCCGACTATGAAGGTCAAGCCGCGATGGAACTGGAGTCGCTGGCCGGTCAGGGAGGAAAAGCCGGATGGCCCACCAGAGAACCTCTCCCTTTCCCTGTCCAGCGTGAAGGCGACGGAAGGTGGCTCATGGATCCCCTGCCGCTTCTGGATGCCCTCTTCGACCGGCGAAAGAAGGGGGAAGACGTGGGAGAGCTGGCTCTGCGCTTTCACGAAGCCGTGGCCCGCACCACGGTCGAGGTTGCCGAGGCGGTCTGCGAAGAGGAAAAGATCTCGGTGGTGGCTATCGGGGGAGGAACGTTCCAGAACGCCCTTCTGATCCGCCGGGTCTTCCGGTTGTTGAAGAGGCGGGGCCTGAGGGTTCTCCTTCCCAGGCTGGTCCCTCCCAACGACGGGGGCATCAGCTTCGGGCAGGCGGCGGTGGCGGCTGCCCGGCTTCGGTCGGAGACGAGATAGGCAAGCCCGAAGACTTCGGAGAGCGAGACATGTGCTTGGGCATACCCGGAAAGATTGTGGAGATCCGCGAGGACGCGGGCCTACCCCTGGGGGTCGTGGATTTCGGGGGGGTCCGCCGGGAGGTGTGTCTGGCTTTCGTCGCCGATGAGGCGAAAGTGGGGGACTACGCGGTGGTCCACGTGGGGTTCGCCATCTCCTTGGTGGACGAAGAAGAGGCTCTCCGTTCCCAGGCCCTCTTGGCGGAGATGGCCCAGGGCGGTGATGGCCTGCCAGAGGGGCGGCAACATCCTGGTTTCGGGGGCGGCACGCCTGGAGAGGGGGTAAGGTGAAGTACCTGTCGGAATACCGGGATCCGGCCATGGCGAGGGCATTGGTGGAACGAATACGGGCCACGGCCTCGCGGCGCCACGTGCTCATGGAGGTTTGCGGTGGCCAGACCCACACGCTGTTACGGTACGGTGTGGACGAATTGCTCCAGGATGCGGTGGAGATGATCCACGGTCCCGGCTGTCCTGTATGCGTTACCCCGGTGGGGGAGATCGATCAGGCCCTGACGCTGGCTGAAAACCCCCGGGTCACCTTGGTCTCCTTTGGGGATATGCTGCGGGTTCCGGGGAGCCGCGGAGATCTCCTCCAGGCCCGTGCCCGGGGGGCCGACGTGAGGGTAGTGTATTCTCCCCTGGATGCCTTACAGGTGGCCCGGGAGAATCCGGACCGGGAGGTGGTGTTCTGGGCGGTGGGTTTCGAAACCACGGCGCCAGCAACGGCCATGGCGGTTTGGCAGGCCAAGGAGTTGGGGATACCGAACTTTTCCCTCCTGGTCTGCCATGTCACCGTCCCGCCTGCTGTGGAATGGATCTTGAGCAACCCCGCCAACCGGGTGGAGGGCATCCTGGCAGCGGGGCACGTCTGTACGGTGATGGGGTGGGAGGAGTACGAGCCTTTAGCCCATCGATTTCGGATTCCGGTGGTGGTCACCGGCTTCGAACCCCTGGATCTCCTGCAAGGGATTCTCATGGCGGTGGAGTCGTTGGAGGAAGGAAGTTGGGGGGTGAAGAACCAATACTCCCGGTCGGTTCGGCGGGAGGGAAACCCCAGGGCCCGCATGACCATGGACAAGGTGTTCCATCGGGTGGACCGGGAGTGGCGAGGCTTGGGGAAGCTTCCCGCCAGCGGCCTTGGGTTGAGAGGGGAATTCCTGGACTTCGATGCCCGGGCGCGATTCGGCTTGCCCGCAAGCTCGGGGGGGGAACGGGAGGGATGCCGAGCCGGGGAGGTCCTTACCGGCCGCCTCAAGCCCCCCGAATGTCCGGCCTTCGCAGGGGCCTGCACCCCGTCAACTCCCTGGGGTGCGCCCATGGTTTCGGACGAGGGGGCCTGTGCGGCCTATTACCGTGCCGGCCGAGGGAGGGCGGGGCATTCGGGAGAACACCTGCAAGGGGAACCATGATGGCAAGCTCGAGCTGGGGAGGACCGGCCTGTCCCGTCCCCGCCGGGGCGGGAGACCGGATCCAGTTGGGCCACGGTTCGGGGGGGAGAATGACCCTGGCCCTGTTGAAGGAGCACTTTTTCCGGGCCTTCGGGGGGCAGAAGCTGGAACTCATGGCCGACGGAGCTGTGCTTCCCTGGCAGGGTCAGGAATTGGTGATTTCCACCGACAGTTTCGTGGTGACTCCCGTGGAGTTCCCCGGTGGGAATATCGGGGATTTGGCGGTGAACGGGACGGTGAACGATATCGCCATGATGGGGGCGGAGCCCCGTCATCTTTCGGCGGCCTTCATCCTGGAGGAGGGTCTCCCCCTGGCCGTGTTGGACCGGGTGGTGGCCTCCATGGCAAAGGCGGCGGAAAGGGCCGGAGTCACCATCGTGGCTGGGGACACCAAGGTGGTGGAGAAGGGAAAAGCCGACGGTCTTTTCGTGACCACCACCGGTGTGGGGGTGCGCTGGGGGAAGCTCTCCCCAGCCCCCCACCAGGCAAGGCCCGGTGACGTGGTGCTGGTGAGCGGCCCCCTAGGCCGACACGGGATGGCGGTGATGGCCGCCCGAGGGAATCTGGGGATGTGGATTGACGTGGAAAGCGACACTGCGCCCCTTTGGAGCTTGGTGGAAGCCCTCGGCCGCAGGGTGGGGGATTCTGTCCACGTGTTGCGGGACCCCACCAGGGGGGGGCTGGCGGGGGTTCTGAACGAGGTGGCGGCGGCTTCCCGCGTGGGGGTGAGGTTGGAGGAAGGGGCTCTTCCCGTCCCGGAGGCGGTGAGGGCAGCGTGTGAGGTCCTGGGGCTGGACCCGCTCTACGTGGCCTGTGAAGGGGTCCTGGTGGCCTTCGTGACGCCGGACGCGGCTTCGGAAGCGCTGGAGGTTCTGCGGACCCATCCCCTTGGCAGGGAGGCGGCCCGGGTGGGGGAGGTGGTGGAAGGTCCCCCCGGGATGGTGACCCTTCGTACCGGTTTCGGAGGAACCCGGGTGGTGGATCTCCTTCCCGGCAGTCTCCTGCCCCGGATTTGTTGACGCCAGGTAGCCCCGCCTACCTTACACCCCCAGGAGCTCCATGGCTTTTCCGGCCACCGCCTCGGCGGTAATGCCGAACTTTTCGTACAGGGTGGGCCAAGGCGCGGAAGCCCCGAAGCGGTCCAGGCCCACAGAGCCTCCTGCCGGTCCGGTCCACCGTTCCCAGCCCAAGGTCGTGCCGGCCTCCACCGAGACGCGGACCGGAATCTCGGGAGGCAGGACCCTGTTCCGGTAAGCGGGATCTTGGCGATGGAAGAGGAACCAGCTGGGCATGCTCACCACCCGAGTAGGGATTCCCGAGCCTTCCAGGATCTCCCGGGCCGCCACGGCTACCTGGACTTCGGAACCCGTTCCGATGAGAATCACCCGTGGCTGTCCGGAGTCGGCTTCCCGGAGGATGTAGGCTCCCCTTCGCGTGTCTTCTGCCCCTCCCTCTCCCTCCCGGGCCAGGGGCGGGACCGATTGGCGGGTGAGGGACAGGAAGGTCGGCCCGTCGGCCCGTTCCAGGGCTAGCCTCCAGGCCACGGCAGTCTCCGCCGCATCGGCGGGGCGAAGGTCCATGAGATTGGGGATGGCCCGGAGACTCATGAGATGCTCGACGGGTTGGTGGGTGGGCCCGTCCTCCCCCAAGCCGATGGAATCGTGGGTGAACACGTAGATGGCGGGGAGCTTCATGAGGGCGGCCATGCGGATGGCCGGGCGCATGTAGTCGCTGAAGACCAGGAAGGTCCCCACGAAGCCCCGGAGACCGCCATGGGCAAGGATCCCGTTCAGGATGGCCCCCATGGCGTGTTCCCTTACCCCGAAGTGGAGGACCCGGCCAGTGGGGTTTTCCGCCAAAAGACTTCCGCCCCCTTCAATGTCCGTCTTGGTGGAGCTTCCGAGGTCCGCCGAGCCCCCTATCAGGTTCGGGATCCGTCGGGCCAGGGCATTCAGGACCCTTCCCGAGGTGTTACGGGTGGCGTCGGCAACGTCCCTACCTCTCCAGTCCCGGATCTCCTCATCCCAACCGTCGGGGAGACCGCCCGAAAGGAAAGATTCCAGCTCTCGGGCCTCCCCGGGGAATGCCCGGGAGTATTCGGCCAGACGCCGGCGCCAGCTCTCTTCCAGTTCCCTGCCTCGCTCACGGCAATGTTCCCGGCACCAGACCAGGGCGTCGGGGTCGACCCAAAAGGGCTCGAGGGAGGGATATCCCAGATGGGCCTTGGTGGCCCGGACTTCGGCTTCCCCCAGCGGTGCACCGTGGGCCTCGTGGCTCCCGACCTTGCCGGGGCTGCCGTAGGCAATCTGAGTTCGGAGGATGATCAAGGTAGGCCTTGAACCCTCCGCGCGGGCGCGTCGCAGGGCCCTCCGCAACCCCGAACGGTGGTTACCGTCCGGCAGCCTGAGAACGCGCCACCCGTAAGCCTCGAAACGCCGACGCTGGTCGGTGGAAAGGGCCAAGGCGGTGTCTCCCTCGATGGAGACCCGGTTGTCGTCGTAGATCCAAATGAGCTTGCCCAGGCGCTGATGACCGGCGAGTTCCGCAGCCTCGTGGGAGATCCCCTCCATGAGGTCCCCGTCGGAGCAGATCACGTAGGTGTAGTGGTCGATCACCTCGTGGCCGGGCCGGTTGAAGCGGTGGGCCAGCCAGCGCTCCGCCAAGGCCATTCCCACGGAATTGGCCACTCCTTGCCCTAAAGGACCGGTCGTGACCTCCACGCCGGCGGTGATGCCCCTCTCGGGATGGCCGGGAGTGACGGATCCCCACTGGCGGAAAGCCTTGAGATCGTCCAAGGACAAGTCGTAGCCGGTGAGGTAGAGGAGAGAATACAGAAGCATAGACGCATGACCGGCCGATAGCACGAACCGGTCTCGGTCGGGCCACAAAGGATTTACGGGACTGTGGCGGAGATGACGGGTCCAAAGCTCGTAGGCCGCGGAAGCCAATCCCATGGGGGCGCCGGGATGCCCGGAATTGGCCCGTTGCACGGCATCCATGGAGAGGACACGGATCGCGTCCACCAGATGATTGTCGAAAACGCGGAAATGGCGGGTGGGCATTTTGGCGACGTCGGGTGAAAACAGTGAAGCGGTGGGAGAGGCTGTCGCTCCTCAGCCGGTGACGAAATTCAACAGCCGGTCCTGGACGAACACCACCCGAAGGATTCGGCTACCCTCCAGGTGGCGGGAAACGTTGGGCTGAAGACGGGCCAAAGCCTCCACCTCTTCCTGAGAAGAGCCCGAGGGGGCCTCCACGGTTCCGCGGAGTTTTCCGTTCACCTGAACGGCAATCTTGGCCGTCTCCGACCGGGCCTTGACCGGATCGAAGGAGGGCCAATTCGCGCCAGCGAAGATGGACTGGGTATGGCCCAGCTTTTCCCAAAGTTCTTCGGCCAAATGGGGAGCAAAGGGCGCGATGAGGACCACCAGGGGCTCCACTTCCGCCCGGCAGGCCCTCCGGCCTCCGGCCCGGACCGTGTTCAGGTATTCCATCATGGCCGCAATGGCCGTGTGGTATTGCAGGTTGGGAATCTGCTCACTGACCTGCTTGATGGTCTGGTGGAGCTTGCGCTCCACCGCTGGATCGGGTGTCTGGACGGTGTCTTCTGCCTCCGCCACTTCGGTCACCGTCTCGAAGAGCCGATGGAGGAAGCCGAAAGGACCTTGGATCCCTTCGTCACGGTAATCGCCACCCTCGGCACAGGGCCCCAAGAACATCAGATACAGCCGGAAGGTGTCGGCACCGAACTCTTCGATGATGGGGTCGGGCACGATGACATTGCCACGACTCTTGGACATCTTGGCGCCTCCGCGGATGATGAGCCCGTGCTTGCGAAACCTGACAAAGGGCTCCTCGAAATCCAAGTATCCCAGATCATGCAGCGCCATGGTAATGAAGCGTGCATAGAGGAGATGGAGGACGGCATGCTCCTCCCCGCCGATGTAGCAGTCCACCGGGAGCCACTTGTGTGTAAGCTCCCGATCCATGGGAACATCGTGCCGGTTGGCCGAGGGATAGCGGAGAAAATACCAAGAAGAGTCCAAGAAAGTATCGGAGACGTCGGTTTCCCGGCGGGCCGGACTCCCGCATTGGGGGCAAGTCGTCCGATACCATTCCTCCAATCGGGCGAGGGGGCTGACTCCCGAAGCGTCCGGGCGGAAGTCGGCCACCCGTGGCAGCAGGACCGGGAGCTCCTCCTCGGGGACTGCCACCGGTCCGCAGGTCGGACAATAGACGATGGGTATGGGGGGACCCCAATAGCGCTGACGCGAGATGCACCAGTCGTGGAGCCGGTAGCTCACTTGGGGTTCTGCCAGACCTTTCTCCTGAAGCCAGGCCACGATGGCCCGTCCTCCTTCGCGCCAGGGCAGGCCGTCGAAGTCGCCGGAGTTTACCAAGGTCCCGTCGCCGACGAAGGCCTCTTGCAAGGGGGTGTCGGCGTTCTCCCCCGGACCCGCCACCACCCGGACAATGGGAAGTCCGAACGCTTGAGCGAACTCGAAATCCCGCTCGTCGTGACCCGGCACCGCCATGATGGCCCCGGTGCCGTACTCCAACAGAACATAGTCGGCGATCCACACCGGTATGGGCCGGCCGGTGGCCGGATTCAGGCAATAGGCGCCGGTAAATTCCCCCGTCTTGCTCTTGTCGGTTTTTTGGCGGCTTACCAGGTCCATGCGGGCCGTCCGGGTCTGGTAGGCGCGGACGGCCTCCCTCCGCTCGGCGGCGGTGATCTTCTCCACCAGGGGATGCTCGGGGGCCAGAACCATATAGGTGGCTCCGAAGATCGTGTCCGGCCGGGTGGTGAACACCTCGATGAAGGTGCGGTTTCCCGCCGAAGGACCTCCGGAAGCGGCTCCGGGGTTCGGCAGGTCGTTCACGGCATCCGAGGGGGATAGGAGAGGGAAGCGCAAAAGGGCTCCCTCGCTACGACCGATCCAGTTCTCCTGGGCCTTCTTGGTGGTCTCGGACCAGTCGATGACCTTGAGATTGTCCAGGAGGCGCTGAGCGTAGCGGGTGATCTTGAAGAACCATTGCGCGATCCGTCTCTGCTCTACCGGGGTGTCACACCGCTCGCACCGTCCCCCCACCACCTGTTCATTGGCCAAGACGGTCATGCAGGACGGACACCAGTTGACCGGCGCCTCCTTACGCTCGGCGAGACCGGCTTTGAAAAACTGGACGAACAGCCACTGGGTCCACCGGTAGTAGGAGGGATCGGACGTGTTGACGGTATGATTCCAGTCGAACATGCCCCCCATCCGCCGGAGTTGGCGGGCGAAGTTGGCCACGTTCTTGGGGGTCAGGTCCATAGGGTTGACCCCCAATTTCAAAGCGAAATTTTCCGAATGGATCCCAAAAGCGTCGAAACCGATGGGCTCGAATACTGTTTTTCCGGTGAGACGCTGGTAACGCCCGTGGACGTCCGCTCCGGTGAAGGCATAGATGTTCCCTACATGCAGTCCCTCGGCCGAGGGGTACGGGAACATCATGAGGTTGTAGTAGGGGTTTTCCGCTTCGCGAAGTTCCTCGTCGGTAAAGTTGTTGGTCCCCCACTCCTCCCAACGGGATTGCCACTTGGCTTCCACCTCGGCCGGTGAGTAACCGGCGGGACGGCTCCTTCGTTCCATGGGTGAAAAACTTGCCTCCTGACCTGATCCCCCTTGGAATTCGAGGGGCCCGGAGACCGGGCCGCAAGATAGGCGAAACCCTCAACATAGAGGTCCCCCGGGGCGATTTCAACGGCGCCGCCCCATGGGGCCTCACGGATCCACTTCGCGAAAGGCTTCCAGGTAGAAGCTGAAATCTAGACCGTAGCGGGCCAGAAGCTCCCGATCCCCGGCGATCTCCTTGACCGGTCCTTCAGCCTGGATGCGACCGTCGGCAAGAATGGCCCATCGCTGACAGAGGGCGAGCAGCGGAAAGACCGCCTGGGAGACGACAACCAAGGTGGACCCCTGGGATCGCAGAAGCGCCACCAGTTTCGCCACCAGACCGGGTGGGAGGTGGGCGAAGGGTTCGTCCAGGGCCAGCACGCGGGGCTTCATCGCCAGGACTGTCGCCAGGGAGGCCCGGCGCCGCTCCCCATAGGAGAGATGTTGGGGGTGGCGAGGTTCGAATCCCGTAAGCTCCACAGCGGCAAGGGATTGGGTCACCCGACGGGCGACCTCCTCCTCCGGAAGGGCCAGATTTCGGGGCCCGAACGCCACATCCTCTCCCACGGTGAGGGTGAAGAGCTGGTCGTCGGGGTCCTGGAAGACCAGTCCTACCCACCGGCGGATGAGAGGCAGGTTCGGGGCGGCCACCTTAACCCCACCTACGATGACGGCCCCCCGCTGAGGCTCGAGGAGGCCGTTGAGGTGGAGGAGAAGAGTGGTCTTGCCGGAGCCTGAGGGTCCGAGGATCCCCAACCGTTCGCCCGCCTTCACCTCCAAATCGAGATCCCTCAGGACCGGCGGCCGCCCCGGGTAGGCAAAATGGACCCCTTGGAGCCGGATCTCGGCGGGCCCCTCGTCCTGGCCCGGGTCGTCAGCGCCCGGTTCGCCCGCCGAGGAGACGGGATTTTCGACCAGGGGCCGGGGGAGGTCGGTCACAGAGGTGGCCGTCAGAGGAGCCGGATGGTCAGAAAGGCGGCGAGACCGAGGACAACAGCCACCCTTTCCTGGACGGACAGAGGGCCCGCCCTCGACGCCGGAAAGGTCCCGGCGAATCCCCGAGCCAACATGGCCTGGTACATGGTCCGGGCCCGCCGCCACCCTCGGAGGAAGACGAGTCCTGCCTGCTGGCCCAAGGTGCGAACCCGATTCACCCGCAGAGCACCTGGCGTACGCGAGCGACGAGCCCTTTCGGTGCGGACCGCTTCATCCTCCAAAATGTGTGCAAAGCGCAGCATCAGTGCCGACTGCATCACAAGAAACTTCGGTGCGCCCAGACCGGACAAGGCCCTGAGAACTTCTCCTGCATCCCCTGGCGCCATGAGAAAGGCGACCAGGGCCACAGCGGCAAGCCCGCGAAGGAGGACGGAAAAAGCAACAGTAGGAGGTGCACTGGAGGAGATCAAGATCAG
>JAUQOX010000359.1 GCA_030550695.1 Gemmatimonadota bacterium
CAGCACCGGGGGCAGGAGTCGGCGGGGATCTGCGCGTTCCAAGGGGGAAGGGCCCGCCTCCACAAAGGGCTGGGCCTGGTTTCGGAGGTCTTCTCCGCCGAGGTCTTGGGGGCCCTCCCCGGCGACCAGGCCCTGGGGCACGTGCGCTACTCCACGGCCGGCGGCGGCGAGCTGGTGAACGCCCAGCCCATCCTGGTGCGGTACGCCCACGGCGAGCTGGCCATTGCCCACAACGGCAACCTCACCAACGCCCGCCAGGTGCGGGAACACCTGGTGGAGGAAGGCGCCATCTTCCAGACGGACTCCGACTCGGAAGCCATCATCCACCTCATGGCCCGCTCCCGCCGCCCCACCCCCGAGGGCCAGCTCCTGGAGGCCTTGGCCCGACTGGAGGGGGCCTTCTCCCTCATCGTGGCCGTCGGGGGGGGGCTCTATGCCGCCCGGGACCCCAGGGGGTTCCGACCCCTGGTGTTGGGGCGGAAGGGGGAGGGGGTGGTGGCGGCCAGCGAAACCTGCGCCCTGGACCTCTTGGGGGCCGCCTACGAGCGGGATGTGGAGCCGGGGGAGGTGGTGCGGCTGGAACCGGGAGGGGCCCGGACCGTGGGGCGCCTGGCCCCCGTTGCGAACCCGGCCCCGTGCATCTTCGAACTCGTCTATTTCGCCCGTCCCGATTCCCGGGTTTTCGGGGCCAGCGTGGACCGGGCCCGTCGGGCCTTCGGGAGGCGCCTGGCCCGGGAGCAGCCCGCCCAGGCCGACGCCGTCCTGGCCGTGCCCGACAGCGCCAATTCCGCCGCCCTGGGGTTCAGCGAGGCCAGCGGGCTCCCCTTCGAGCTGGGGCTGCTGCGGAACCATTACGTGGGCCGCACCTTCATCCGCCCCTCCCAGGCGGACCGGGATTTCAGCGCCCGGGTCAAGTACGCGCCGGTGCGGGAGGCCCTGGCGGGGAAGCGGGTGGTGGGGGTGGACGACTCCTTGGTCCGGGGCACCACCTCCAAGAGCCTGGTGAACATCCTCCGGGAGGCGGGGGCCCTGGAGGTGCATCTGCGCATTGCCAGCCCCCCCGTCCGCTTTCCCTGCTACTACGGCATTGACATGCCCACCCGGGAGGAGCTGATGGGGGCGCGGTTTTCCGTGGACGAAATCCGGGAGCACCTGGGGGTGGACTCCCTGGGGTACCTGTCGCTGGAAGGGATGGTGGAGGCGGCCCGGGAAGCCGCCCGGGCCCCCTTGGGCCAGGCGCCGGACGGGGCGGTCCCCTTCTGCCACGCCTGTTTCAGCGGGAGCTATCCGGCTCCCCTGGTGGACCTGGAGGCGGGGCTCCTTCGCCCGGGGGAGAAACGGTGTTGCTGAGAAAGGAGGGTGGGGAGGGGACCGTGACCCGGGAGCGCCTGGCGGCCCTGCCCAAGGCCGAACTCCACGTCCACCTGGACGGGAGCCTCAGGCCCGAGACCCTCCTGGAGCTCGCCGCCCAGGAGGGGGTGGCGCTCCCGGCCTCCGACCCCCCGGCCCTGGCCCGGGCCATGCGGGCCTCGGACTCCAAGGACCTGGCCCAGTACCTGGAGCGCTTCGCCATCACCTTGGCTGTGCTCCAGCGGCCGGAGGCCCTGGAGAGGACGGCCTATGAGCTGGCCCTGGATGCCGCCGCCGAGGGGGTGCGGTGGCTGGAGGTGCGGTATTCCCCGGTGCTCCACACCCGGCGGGGGATGGCCCTGGACGAGGCCGTGGAGGCCCCCCTCCGGGGGTTGGCCCGGGCCAGGGCCGAGGCGGGGATCCACGGGGGGCTCATCGTGTGCGCCATCCGCTCCCTGGACCCCAGAATTTCCGTGGAGCTGGCGGAGCTGGCGGTGGCCTACAGGGGGCGGGGGGTGGTGGCCTTCGATCTTGCCGGCGGGGAGAAAGGACATCCGGCCCTGGCCCACCGGGAGGCCTTCGAGGTGGCGGCCCGGGGGGGGCTCCCCATCACCCTTCATGCGGGGGAGGCGGAGGGGGCCTGGTCCGTTGCCGACGCGGTGCACCAATGCCATGCCCGGCGTATCGGCCACGGGACGCGGCTCCATGAGGATCCTGCCCTGGAGGCCTACCTTCGGGACGCCCGTATCCCCCTCGAGGTGTGCCTCACCTCCAACGTCCAGACCCGGGCGGTGGCATCCTATGGGCGGCATCCTTTGCGCCGATACTTCGACCTGGGTCTGGTGGTGACCCTCTCCACGGACAACCGCCTCATTTCGGGGACCACCCTGGTGGAGGAGTATCTGGCCGCCCATCTGCACCTGGGGTTCGGCTGGAACGAGCTGGTGGAGGTGGCCCGCATGGGGTTCGAGGCGGCG
>JAUQOX010000081.1 GCA_030550695.1 Gemmatimonadota bacterium
GGTCAGGCTCCCCACCCCTCGGCGGCAGGCTTTGGGGAAGACGAGGTCTGGGCTTCCGGCCCCCCGTTCGCAGGGGCTTCCGACCAGACCCACGGTGTCGAGCCCGGGGTGCCGGGGGCTCGCAGGGGAGAGGACCACCATGGTTGAGCTTCCGGGGAGCGCCCTTCGGATCGGCCGAGGCGCTTTTCCCCTGGCCGTGGCCGTAGCCCTCTTGGGGGTCCCCTCCCCCCTACAGCCGCAGAACTGGCGTACGGTGACCCTTTCCCGCCAGGCGGGGCCGGAGCGCACCCTGGACGTGGAGGTCCGGTTCGGGGCCGGTCGTTTGAGCATAGGGCCGGCTCCCGAGGGTCTCCTGTATCGCATGGAGCTTCGCTACGACGAGGACGGTTTCCAGCCGGTAGCCGAGTACCGGGGGGAGCTGCTGAAGCTGGGGCTGGAAGGCGTGCGGGGGGGGTACCGGTGGAGGAGCCAGGAGCGGAACGAGATGAAGCTGTTCCTGAGCCGGGAGGTTCCCATGACGTTGGAGATGGAGTTCGGGGCCGTCCACGGAGAAGCGGAAGTGGGAGGCGTTCCCCTGAGCCGACTGAGCCTGGCCACGGGGGCCTCAGACTTCCGGCTCAACGTCTCCGAACCGAATCCTCTCCGGATGTCGGCGGCCACCTTCCGGGTGGGAGCTGCGGATTTCGAGGCCCTGGGGCTAGGGAACCTGAGGGCGGAGCGCATACGGGTGGAGGCCGGCGTAGGAAGCCTGCTCCTGGACTTCCAGGGGGCCTGGAGCGGAGAGACCCAGGTCTCGGTGGACATGGGGGTGGGGTCTTTGAAACTCCGGTTCCCCAAGGGCCTGGGCGTCCGGCTCCAGAGGAAGACCTTCCTCACTTCCTTCGAGCCGGAAGGGCTGGTGAAGCGGGGGGATTGGTACTACTCCCTGGACTGGGAAACCGCGCCCCACCGGGTCTCGATCTCGGTGAACGGGGCTCTGGGGAGCGTTGCGGTGAGCTGGGTCCGTTGAGACCGGCGGAAAGGGTAAGGAACAGGTATGGGTACGCTGCTGACGCTGTTCGCCGTAGGACTGGTGACCTTGGTGGCCGTGGGCGTCGTTCTGGCCGTGCTGGGGTTGGTGTTCTCCCTGACCCTGGGATTGGCCATGTTCCTCCTCACCAAGGTGGCCCCGGTGATCTTCGTGGGTTGGTTGGTGCTCAAGCTGGTGGAGAGGAGCCGGGCCCGGCGGGCCCTTTCGGCGGCGGACGAGCGCTGGCTAGAAGATCGCTAGGACCGTCGGCTACCCGCCGCCTTTCGCCTCCGCCCCGCCGCGGCCACCGGGAACGAGAACCTGGAGGGGAGACCCCGCCGCGAGCCCGAGGGCGGCCGCGGCGGAGCCTTCCCGGACGGCGATCTCCAGCCGCCCCTCGGAATCCACCAGCGCCAGCAACGCCCCTTTCTCCACGGTTCCGTAGGTTTCCGCCCAGGGGATGAACGTGCCGGCCAGGAACAGGCCCCCGGCCCGGGCCACGTCTCCCGGAGGAAGGTTGGTGGCCAAGTTTCCGAACCGGTCCACCTCCAGGACCTCCCCCACCCAACCCCCTTCGAAGGGCTCGGCACGGGGGACGGGAAAACGGACTGGGTCCCCCACCGGCGGGCCCAGCTCCTCCAGGGGGACGCCCCGGGCCAACAGCGCCGCCGCCGGGGCGAAGAGATCCCGCCCGTGGAAGGTCCGACTGGCCGGGGGGGACAGTCGGCCGGAAGGCTCGAGAGCCACCCCCTTCCACCCCTCGTCCCCTTCCAGAACCCGGCTGAGGACCCCGTTGTCCGGGGCCACCAGAAACCGCCCCTCCGCTTCCACGGCCAAGGCCCTCCGGCAGGTCCCCACCCCGGGATCCACCACCACCAGGTGCACCGTTCCCTCGGGATAACGCCTCCAATAGCGATGGACCACCCAGGAAGCCTTCCGGATGTCCCCGGGGGGGAGGTCATGACCGATATCCTCCACGAGGACGTCCGGGGCCAGGGTGCCCAAGACCCCCTTGACGGCCCCCACGAAACCATCCTGGGTTCCGAAGTCCGTCAGCAGCGTGATCCGCCGCATCTTCCCTCCCCCTGCCGCCGATCCCCTGAACCGAGGCTCCCCCCCCCAGCCCCCCCACCAGGCGCGGAACCCGCTGCTCCCGGAGCTTCCCGCCAGGCCAGGGCCTCCTGGATCGCCTGCCAACGGCAGGCGTCGCCTTGCAGGAAATCCTTCAAAGGGGCCGTACCCTGCCCTGGCCAGTCCACTCCCCACGAGCGGAAGAGCTCCAGCAGCTCGGGAAAGTCCCGGGCCAGCTCGTGGAGTTGGAGGCCGAGGAGGGCCTCGGGAGGAGGGGGGGAGAGGTAAGGGGGTCTCACCCCTCCCCTCCCTCGGCCAGAAGTTCTTCGATCTTGGCGGCCAGGGCCATCAGGGCTTTTCCCGCCGGCGAATCCGGAGCCCGGAGGACCGTGGGCACCCCCGCATCCCCGGCCTCACGCACCCCCGGGTCCAACGGCACCGACCCCAGGAAAGGAACCTCCAGGTCCCGGGCCAGGGCTTCTCCACCACCCTTCCCGAAAACCTCCACCTCCCCCCCACAATGCGGACAGGTAAAGCCGCTCATGTTCTCCACGATGCCCAACACGGGCGTATGGACCCGCTGGAACATGCGGACCCCCCTCCGGACATCGCCGGTGGCCACATCCTGGGGGGTGGTGACCATGACGACCCCGTCCACGTCGATGGTCTGGACCAGGGAAAGCTGGGCGTCCCCCGTGCCGGGCGGCATGTCCACGACCAGGTAGTCCAGAGCTCCCCAGGCCACCTGCTCGAGGAACTGTTTGAGGATCCCGGCAATGAGGGGCCCCCGCATGATGGCAGGCTGGTCCTTGTCCAGGAGAAAGCCCAGGCTCATGAGGCGTACCCCGTGGGCAACCAGCGGAGCGATCCGTTCGGGCCCCTCCCCCTCGGCCACCCCGGGTCGGCGGTTTTCCCCGAACATGAGGGGGATGTTGGGTCCGTAGATGTCGGCATCCAGGAGGCCCACCCGCCGGCCCCTTGCGGCCAGGGCGGTGGCCAGGTTGGCGGCGACCATGGACTTCCCCACCCCTCCCTTCCCGGAGCTCACGGCCACCACCCTGTCCACCTCGGGGAGGAGGCCGGGGCGCGGAGTGGGGGCGGGCACCGATCCCGGCTGGAGGGGCCGGCCCCGGGCACCCCCCCCTCCCCCCTGGGGCGCCCTGGGAAGCTGAACGTTCACCTTGACGCCCTTCACCCCGGGAACCGTCTCCACCGCCGCACGGAGATCGCGCACCATGGAGGGGGGGTCGTCGGGGGAAAGGAAGAAAGAGAACCGCACCGTCCCATCCTCTTCCACCGTGAGGTCGCGAACCCGTCCGTGGGAAACCACATCACCCCCCTCCTGAGCGGTCACCCGCGTAAGAGCGGCAAGCACATCGCGTTTCAGCATTTCTGTGGTCATCGTCCTTTCTCCGTACGGGGAAGCCAGGTCCCAGGCCGGCGCCGGGTCGTTCGTCCGGTGTGCCTTCCCACCCCGGACAGGCTCGGAAGGTCCCCGGGCTTCGCCGCCTCCACCCTTGGCCGCGGGACAGGGGCAGAATGCGGCAGGCCTACGAGGCACCACAAGGTGCGCCGACGCACACGGGAAGACCCGGTCCGGCTGGAGCGACAGGCGCCCCGGGGCCAGGACATCCCGGCGCGCACGGGGGAGGCTTGAACGGCCGGAGTCCGCCCCTGATGGGCCACCGAACCGGGGGGGGGACCGGAATTTCAGCAAGAAAGAGATTGATTTTTGTTTTTGAATATAGGATCTTTCAGCACATGGAGGTGGCACCCGGGCCCCCGGAAGGGGGCAAGGGTGGGTTCAAAATATACGAAGCCTTGCTCTATGGCCGCCCAACCGGAATTCGAATCCACCGCTGCTCCCTTCGGGGAGTTCGGGGTGGGAGCAACCGCCGGCCCCTCGCCCCATCTGTCGGATTACTGGACGATCCTTTCCCGGCGGTTGTGGCTCATCTTGCTGCTCTTCGGGGTCACCACCCTTTCGGCCATCTGGGCCGCTTCCCGTCAGCAGGTGCTCTACCGGGCATCCCTGTCCCTGCAGGTGAACGACCCCCTCCAGCGCACCCGGGCGCTGAACCCGGGGGTCCGGAGCTTGGCCAGCGACATCTTCGTAGATCCTCTTCAGTCCGAGATTCAGGTTCTCACCTCCGAGACGATCGCCCGGGAGGTAGCCGAGGCCCTGGGCCTTCGCCTGGTTCCGGTGTCGGGCAAGGTGCTGTTCTCGCAGCTTTTCGAGGAGTCCTGGGTAGCCCCCGACGCGCCGGAGGGGACCTTCGAGCTGGTCTATGACCCCGGCGGTCAGAGGGTGACTTTCCGAAGGATGGGCGGCGGCGACCTGGTTTCGGGGAGGGTGGGGGAGGAGCTGGACGCCGGCTTCGTGCGCTTCGTGCCTCTGCCGCCTCCTGCCGAGGAAAGAATCTATCCGGTTCGGATCCGGTCCCTGGCGGAAGCGGCGGCCGTGGTGCGGGGCGGACTCTCGGCCACGCCCCGGGAATACACCAATCTGCTGGACGCGAGCTTCGTAGGGGATGACCCCGTTCTGGCGCCCAAGATCCTGGTGGAAGCGGCGGAGGCCCTCAGGCGGTACGGGGGGCGGCGGGTCAGCACCGCAGCCCGGAAAGAGGTCGCGTTCATCGAAGAGGAACTGGCCAGGGCCCGGGGACTCCTCCAGAAATCCCTGGAGGCGATCCAGGCTTTCAAGCAGTCCCAAACGTTCACCAACCTCTCCTTCCGGGAGCAGACCCTGGTGAACCAGCTCCAGGCCCTGACCCAGAGGATCCAGGAGCTGGAAAATCACCATCAGATTTTCTGGAATTTCACGTCGGCGCTGGAAGGATCCGGACTTGCCCGGTTGGATCTCATCGAGGTGGAGGCCGTCCTGCCCGAGGACGCCAGCCCCCAGATCCGCCGACTCATCCAGGAAATCCGGACCGACCAGGCGGAACTGGCCAACCTGTTGGCCCAGGCCCGGGTCACGCCGGATCACCCCTCGGCCCAGGCTGTCCAGGAGCGGATCGCCCTGCGGGAGAGGCAACTCCTGGAAGCCTTCCGAGCCAACCTCCAGGCCGTGGAAGCCCGGCTGGGGGACGCCCGGCGCCAGGAGGAGCAGTTGCGGCAAACCCTCAAGTCCTTCCCCCAATTGGAGAACGAACTCCAGAAGCTGGAACTCCAGAGGGAGATGGACCAGGGAACCTATGAATTCCTCCTCTCCCAGCTCTACCAGGCCCGCATCGTGGAGGCGGCGGCAGAGCCCTACGTGGACATTCTGGACCGGCCCATGGGTGCCAGCCCCGTGCGCCCCCGGAGCCGCGTCTACGTGTTGCTGGGGGCAGTGCTGGGCCTTCTGTTGGGGGTGGGGGCCGCTTTCTTCCTGGAATACCTGGATCGGACCGTGAGAACGTCCGCCGATGTGGAGAATCTCCTGGGCCTGCCGGTGCTGGGGCTCCTACCCCGACTGCGCCCCCTGCCGGGGACGGGCGGTGCGGTGGACGAAGAGATGGAGGAACTCCCCCTGGCGGTTCCCCTTGACCCCATGGATACCGCCGCGGAGGCCTACAGGAACCTCCGCATGAACCTCATGTTCCTGAGCACCCCCGAGCAGCCCCTCCGGGTCATCCAGTTCACCAGCCCGGGGCCCAGCGAGGGGAAGTCCACGACGGCTTTGAATTTCGCCGTGCTCCTGGCCCAGCTCGGCCCCAAGGTTCTCCTCATCGACGCCGATCTCCGGAGGCCCCAGTTGCACCGGGCCTTGAACGTTCTGAGGGAGCCGGGGCTCAGCAACGTGCTGGTGGGGGATGCCAGCCTCAAGGAGGCCCTCCGGCCGTCGGTGCTCCCGAACCTGGATTTTCTCCCCGCCGGGCCGTTCCCCCCCAATCCCTCCGAGCTCCTGGACTCGCCGGGGCTGGAGCGGCTCATGGAGGAACTCAGGGGGCGCTATGCCCATATTGTGGTGGACTCTCCCCCAATCCTGGCGGTGTCCGACGCCTCCCTGTTGGCCTCTCTGTCGGACGGCGCCGTGCTGGTTCTGCGCTCCGGCCAAACCGAACAACGGGCGGCGGAGCGGGCCGTGCGGCAGCTGCAACGCTTGGGGGTGCGGGTGCTGGGTGCCGTGCTCAATGAGGTAGACGGGCTCCGCTCCGAGGAGGGGTACTATCTCCGTTATTACTACTCCTACCGAAGCTCCAACGGGAACGGTCGGCGGCGCCGCTCCAAGGTCCGCAAAGCCATTTCCAAGGCCCTCCCCTTCCTTTCTTAGGCCGGAGGGGTTCATCCCGCCTGGGACGCCCTGACGGTCGCACGGTCGTCGGCCGCCTCACCACTCCCGGGGGTCCCCGTGCCCCCCCCACAGACCGCGGGAAGGCCCCATCCTCGCCATGGGCCCCCCAAGGGTGCCCGTGAACGTCCGTTTCGCCCGGCGCAAAGGCTCTGTACCTTTGAGACCGGGGCGGTTCCATTGCCGCCGTCCCCCGGGGAAGGACTACGAGTGGACGCAAGGTTCTCCTGTGCCGGAGATAGGTCCGGGGCGGCGGAACGCCCCTCCGGCTCCCCGAAAGCCGGTGCCCCGGGAAGGGGGGCCTGTGCCCGCCGGACCTCGGGGCCAGGGACACCCGAACCCCGAGGCAAACCACCCTTCGTTCTGGAGAGATGACCCGCCATGAGCCGTAAGATCGCCGTTCCCGCACCCGTCAACGAACCCGTCCTGGGATACGCCCCAGGAAGTCCGGAGCGAAAGGAGCTCAAGGAGAAGCTGGACCGGATGGCTTCGCAGGTGGTGGACATTCCCCTCATCATCGGAGGGGACGAAATCCGGACCGGCGATACGGACACCGTCGTGATGCCCCACCGCCATGGGCATGTGTTGGCCAAATTCCACAAAGCCGGTCCCGAAGAGATCCGTCGGGCCATCGAAGCTGCTCGGGAGGCGTGGAGGGAGTGGGCTTTCTGGCCCTGGGAAGACCGGGTGGCCGTGTTCCTCCGGGCGGCCGAACTCCTTTCGGGACCCTGGCGGCAAGTCCTCAATGCCGCGACCATGCTGGGGCAGAGCAAGACCGCCCATCAGGCCGAGATCGACTCGGCCTGCGAGGTCATCGACTTCTTCCGCTTCAACGCCTATTTCGCTCAGGCCATCTACGAGGACCAGCCCGTGTCTTCCCGGGGAGTCTGGAATTGGATGGAATACCGCCCCTTGGAAGGGTTTGTGTACGCCATCACCCCCTTCAATTTCACGGCCATCGGAGCGAACCTGCCCAGTTCCCCCGCCCTCATGGGGAACGTGGTGGTTTGGAAGCCCGCCAGAACGGCCCTCCTCTCCGGCTACTACACCTACAAGTTGTTGGAGGCCGCCGGACTCCCTCCGGGGGTCATCAACTTCATCACCGGGAGTTCTTCCGAGATTACCCGTCAGATCCTCTCCCATCCGGACTTTGCCGGCGTCCACTTCACCGGCTCCACCCCCGTCTTCAACAGCATGTGGAAGGTGGTGGGAGAGAACGTGGGCCGTTACCGGAACTACCCCCGACTGGTAGGGGAAACGGGGGGGAAGGACTTCATCCTCGCCCACCCCTCGGCCGACCCGGAGGCTCTGGTGACGGCCATCCTCCGGGGCGGCTTCGAGTACCAGGGGCAAAAATGCAGTGCGGCCTCGCGGCTCTACCTTCCTGAGGGCCTGTGGGGGGAAATCCGGGATCCGCTGATTCGGCAGACGGAAGGGATCGCCGTGGGGGATGTCCGGGATTTCCGGAATTTCATGGGTGCCGTGATCGACAAGCCCGCCTTCGACAAGATCATGGGCTACATCGAGCGGGCCCGCTCCTCGGCGGACGCGGAGATCCTGGCCGGGGGGACGGGGGACGACTCCCAGGGGTACTTCATCCGCCCCACCCTGATCCAAGCCCGCAAACCCGACATCGAGAGCATGTGTGACGAGATCTTCGGCCCCGTGGTCACCCTCTACGTGTACCCTGACCATCAATGGTCCGAGATCCTGAAGGTGGTGGACCAGACGGGGATCTACGCCCTTACCGGATCCATCTTTGCCCGGGATCGGAAGGCGATCCTGGAGGCCACCGCGGCCCTCCGGTATGCCGCCGGCAATTTCTACATCAACGACAAACCCACCGGAGCCGTGGTGGGGCAGCAGCCTTTCGGAGGAGCTCGGGCTTCGGGGACCAACGACAAGGCCGGCTCCAAATTGAACCTCCTCCGCTGGGTCTCGGCCCGCAGCGTCAAGGAAACCTTCGCACCGCCGCAGGACTATCGCTATCCCTTCCTGGAAGAGGCTTGACCGGTGCCGAGAGGGGGGGCTCAGGTCTCTCGCGAGGCCGGGTGCCCCCCCTCCACCAGGGTTCGAAGGGCCCGGTAGATCCCGCTCCAGGGCTCCCGGAACGCAGCGCCCTTCCCCGCCAGCCGATCCAGGACACTGCCCACGTCCCGGCCCGGAAGGAGATCCGCGGCCCGGGAGGCCTCCAGCTCTCCTTCCGCCTCCAGCAGGCTCCAGACCTCTTCCTCCTCCGCTGTGAAGTCCCCCAACAGCCCGCACCTTCCATCCTCTCCCTCGCCCACCGCCAGGAGGCCGCGGCGGTGGAGGACTGCTTCGATGGGTTCCCGGTGGGGGTCCCCGATCCCCTTCAAGAGAATGAGGACGGTGGGTCGGCCAGGAACAGGTTCTTCGTAGGGCTGGAGCAGCAACTTGGCCACGACCTCATCGGCCCCGGAAAAATCCATGACGCTGATCCCGGCAAAATCCAACTCCAGGAGAAGAACGTTGCCGCGCTCCTGGGCCAGACAGCGCTGGATCTCCCTGCGTACGGCCCGCCCGGTGGGGCGGGTAACCAAGGATGAGGCCGAGGGGACAACACTTTGCCGGACCAGAAAACCCACGGGAATGGAGAGGCGGGTCACCCTAGGCTCAGACATGGTTTGCCACCCGGGCCGGCAGGAGCAGGAGAATCTGCGCCCCCGGCAGAAAAGGGAGATGATCTTCCAGGGGGGGGGTATCGTCCCAGGAAGGGACGTCGGCGATCCGGGCGGTGCCGCTTCGGATGGAAACCGCCCCGTCCCACTTTCGCACCTGTTTGCGGATCTGCTGGATCCCCTGCCCGCGGCCCGAGTCGGGGAAGCGGGTGAGGCCATGGATGAAGGCCGCTTCCAGGGCCGCCGCATCCCCCCAACGGGCGCCGAAGCGGGGCGCATGGGTGTTGGCCAAAGATTCCCGGAAACCTTGGCCCACGTCGGCCACGCTGAGGACCAGGACATCCCGGCCCAGGCGTTTGGTCCAATGGTACACCTGGGCGGCCACCCACCCCGGCGCCCCCGCGTGTTCGACAATGTTCTGGCAGACCTCGGAAAGCACCACGCTGAAGGGAATTACGGCCGTGGCCGGATAGCCCAGCTTTCGCGTCAGGATCACCCCCGCCTGTTCCTGAACCTGGTCCACCACCCCATGGACGTCGGTGTTGGTGTGGATGGGGGTGATGGCAAGGAGAACCTCGGAGCTCTGCCAGACCCTCCGGGGGGGCCGCACGTCCATCTCGAATACACCTTGGGCGGCCTCGAAGAAATTCATGCGGGCCAGGTAGCCGGTGACTTCTGCCCCTTCCACCATCTGAAGGCGGGGAGGCACTCCTTGGCGGTCCCGCACCATGGTGCCGGCGGCCAAAAGCCCCAGGATACCGGCGGGGTCCACCCATCGGAGGGACCGGGCATCGAAAAGGATCTTCTCGCCGGGGAATTGGGCCAGGTCCCGGAGGAGCTGGTCCAGGGAAGCCGAGTCCAACCTGGATGGGACCGTGACGATCTGCACCTTGGCTCTTCCTCGTCGACCGGGGTGGCGGGGACGGCAAGCCGTGCCCCGTCATGAGCCTTCGACCATGCCCTTCAGGTACCGGTGGAGCCCCGTAGCGCCCCGCCGCTGGGCGTTGCGGGCGGCAGAAAGGTTCGCTGCTTCCATGGCCTCCATGAGCGGCGCCCCCGCCAGCAGCCTGCCGAAGAAGGTAGCGCCCCACACATCTCCACAGCCAGTGGGATCGCCCTCCTCCACCACATAGGCCGGGGGGACTTTCCCGGTCAGGACCGGCCCCAACCGCGCCACCTGACCCCGTGTCCTCCGCCAGCCAAGGGGTTGGGGATCGAAATCCGGGGCCGCGATGTAGGCGGCCCCCTCCCGCCCCAACGTCACGGCCATGAGTTTCACCTCCGGGCCCACCACCTCCGCCGCCAGCCGCCACGGGTCTCCCCAAGCGCGCCCCAGGAGTTCGAACTCCGCCTCGTTCATCTGGACGGCGTCGAAGGCCCTGAGCCAGGCTCCCCAGCCTGGGAGCTCCCGGGGAACGCGGAAGCCCATCCCGGTGATGCCCAGGAACAGGGAATGGAGGTCCGCATAGATGGGGCCGGGGAAGGCCGCGCGGAGGGTCAGAGCCGTGTCCAGGGCCATCTCGAAACCGGAAATGAAGTTGACATACAGGGCATCGAGCCCTTGGACCTTGGGGCCGAGTTCCTCCCAGGTCCAGGGTGGGGGGCCCCCTTGCAGGCGTTCCGTCCGCCTCTCCGAGCCCCGGTACCAGAGTTCCACCCGAGTGGTGGGATGGGGAACCCATTCCACCCCGCCCTCCGGTTCCAGGTGGGGGATGGAGGCCAGGTAGGCGAGGGCCCTCTCGGACAGGTCCAGCCCCAATTTCAAAATCGGCCGGACGGTCCACCCCTCGGGGAGGGCGGCGCTCAGGGCCTCCAGTCCATAGGCCACCCCGCCCCATTCCTCCACGGGCGGGCGGCGGCCGTCCACATCCACGATCCGGTCCCAGATCAGGGTGCCCAGGACCCCGATCCTCCGGCGAAGCGGCTCGTCCTGCCCAGGGGAAGGGAAGGCGGCCGAGGCGGGCCCGGTCCCGGCGGCAGGAAAGACCACGTCCCCTCCTAGAGCGAGCCCAGGATCTCTCTCTTGAACACCGCCGCCGCTCCCACCACGCCGGCCAGTTCCCCCAGCCCCGCCGGCACGATCCGACACGCCGCTACGGCAGAGGGGAAGGCCCTCCTCCTCACCTCCCTCTCCAGGGGCTCGAACAGGTAAGCCCCCGACCGCGTAACCCCCCCGGCAATCACCACCACGTCG
>JAUQOX010000360.1 GCA_030550695.1 Gemmatimonadota bacterium
GGCGGCTCTGGCTTATCTTGCCCTTCATGCGTGCGGTGACTTTTCAGGTTTCCGTGGGCAGGTACCTCCTGGCCCGCACCCTGGGGCGGGTGCGTCCGTCCCTGAGCCTCGGCGTGTTGGGGAGCCTTCGACTCCGGGAGGTTCCCGAGCCACCCCTCCCCGGGGAGGAATGGGTCCGCCTGGAAATCATCCTGGGAGGGATCTGTGGTACGGACCTCTCCAACATCACCTACTCGGCCAGCCCAGCCTTGGAACCCTTCGGATCCTTCCCGGCCGTTTTGGGGCACGAGATTCTGGCCCGGGTGGTGGAGGTGGGGGCGGGGGTCACGAGGGTACGGGTGGGGGATCGGGTGGTGGTGGACCCCATGATCTCGTGCCGGGTGCGAGGCTACCGGGACGAGCCTTGTCCCTCCTGCCGGGAGGGTTTACCCCCTACCTGCGAACGGGCGGGTGAAGAGGCCCCTCTGCTGATGGGAGGCAAAAGCCTAAGTCGCGGTCTGACTATAGGTTACCATCGAGATCTTCCGGGCGGGTGGGGGGAGCGGATGGTGGCCCACGAGAGCCAGCTCTTTCCGGTGCCGGCCGAGCTGGACGACCGGGTGGCCGTGCTGGCCGAGCCCCTTGCCATCGGCCTGCATGCGGTGCTCCGGGCCCCCCCGCCCATCCGGGGGCCCGTCCTGGTGGTGGGAAGCGGTCCCATCGCCATGGGAACCATCTGGGCCCTCCGGGCTTCGGGATACGACGGCCCGCTGGTTGCCCAAGCCAAACGACCGGGAGAACGGGAACTGGCTGGAGCCCTGGGTGCCGACGAGGTGGTCGCTCCGGGGCTGGAGGCCCGCCAGGCCCTGGTGGATACGGGGGCCATGGCCTACCAGCCCCTGGTGGGGCCGGAGGTGTTTGCTGGAGGGGGGTTCCCCTGCATCTACGATTGCGTGGGGAACCGCCAGAGCCTGGATCAGGCGCTGCGTTTTGCAGCCCCCCGCGGTCGGATCGTGCTGTTGGGATGTGCAGCCACCATCCGAGCCCTGGATCTCACCTTCCTTTGGGCTCGGGAACTGTCGGTTCAGGGGTTCATGGGGTACGGCAGGGAACGCTGGGAAGGAGCCGAGAAGCACACCATGGAAATCGTTTTGGCGCTGCTTCGGGACCGCCCCGGCCAGGTTCATCGCCTGCTCACCCACATTTTCCCGCTGGACCAGTACCGGGAGGCCCTCCTCGCGGCTCTGCACCGGGGGCGGAGCGGCGCCATGAAGGTGGCCCTTCAACCCTGAAGCACCGCCCCCCCGTTGACCGACGGATCGGACCCCTACCCGAAGAGAAGCCTCTGGCGGGTTCACCGGCTCCGGTCCGGAGGTCCCCCCCGAACCGTCGGCCTGGACGCTGCCTGGCCCGGGCAAGTTCCTCGAACGTTCCTCCGGACCCTTACGAGGGGGCTCCCGTCGGGGGGGGAGGGGCTCCGCCGCCGTCAGGGGCGGACGCGCGCGCGGCCTTGATGGCTTCCTGGAGGGCGTCGAAGGCCAGGAGCGCACATTTGATCCGTACCGGGAACTTGCTCACGCCGGCCAAAGCGCGGAGGTCTCCCATGGCTTTGTCCCTCGCCGCCTCGGGGTCACCGTGCATCATCTGCGTGAACCGGCGGACCACCCCCTCGGCAGAAGCCAGATCCATCCCTTTCACGAGCTGGGTCATCATGGAGACCGACGCCTGGGAAATGGAACAACCGTGCCCTTGGTGGCGGGCCTCCAGGATCCGATCTCCTTCCACTTTCAGCTGGAGGAGGACCTCGTCTCCGCAGACCGGGTTGGCCATGTGGATCTGAGTGGTCTTGTCCGGGAGCTCTCCCCGGTTCCGAGGGTTTCGATAATGATCCAGGATCAGCTGTTGGTAGAGGGAGCTGAGGTTCAGATCAGGGTCTGCCATGGCCGATCGGTCGGGTGCGGGGGGAAAAACGGTCGCCGGACGCCTCACGCCAAGCCGTTGGAGAACGCTTCCCATGGGCTGCCCCGGTGGCGTTCGAGGTCGGTGGTGGCCCAGGGAGCCATGGTTCAACCACCGGAAAACACTTTCTTCACCACCCCGAGGGCTTCCACCAGCCGGTCCACCTCTTCGAAGGTGTTGTACAGGGCAAAGGAGGCCCGGGCAGTGGCCGCCACGCCGAAGTGGCGCATGACCAGTTGGGCACAGTGGTGGCCTGCCCGGACCGCAACCCCTTCCATATCCAGGATGGTGGCGATGTCGTGGGGGTGGGCATCGTCCAACAGGAAGGAGACCACCCCGGAGCGTTGGCGCAGGTCCCGGGGACCGAACAAGGTGATCCCCGGAATG
>JAUQOX010000082.1 GCA_030550695.1 Gemmatimonadota bacterium
TTGTTGATCGGCACCACCACGCCGCCGGCGCTCAGAATCCCCAGAAAAGACGGAATGAACTCGGGCCGGTTCTTGAGCCACAACCCCACCCGGTCGCCGGGTCGCACGGCCAGGACAAACCCCACCCGCGGGTCGATGGTGTCCTCCATGCGGCGTCTGCCTCCCCCCAGCTCGATCACCCCTTCCCCCAAAAGGCGGGGGTGGACCTTCGTCACGACACCCTCAGCCTGGGCCTCCACCACGAGGCGGACAGGGGCCGGCGGCATCCGATCCGGCTCCTCCACCACCCGGGGATCCCCCCCTTGCCGTGCCACGAGGCGGGCCATCCGCTCCAGGGCCCGCCCGGACCTCAGAGCCTCCCGGGCCTTGTCCACCCCCGAGGCAGGGGAGGGCTCCATTCCCCCCAAGAACAGCATCTCCCCCACGAGGGCCAAGGAAAGCGACTCCAGGTCGGGGGGACCCAGTCCCGCCAGGCACCGGAAAGCCTCAGCGGTTTCCAAGGCGTTTCCGATGGCCAGGCCCAAGGGAACATCCATGGCCGTGAGGAGGGCCGCCGCCCGCACCCCGCGGGAGCGGGCCATGGCCGTCATGGTAAGGGCCAGCTTGCGCGCGTCCTCCACACCGGTCAGGAAAGCCCCTTCCCCGACCTTCACGTCCAGGATGAGGCCGTCCAGGTCCTCCGCCAACTTCTTGCTCAAAATGCTTGTGGCGATGAGGGGGATGGAGGGGACGGTGGCCGTGGCATCCCTGAGGGCGTAAAGCCGGCGGTCCAGGGGAGCGATCTCCTCCGTCTGACCCACCATGACCAAGCCCACTTCCCTCAGGACCGCCCGAAACTCAGCCACGTCCAAACGGGTCCGGAACCCCGGGATGGCTTCCAGCTTGTCCACGGTGCCGGTGGTGTGGCCCAGCCCCCGCCCCGACATCATGGGAACCTTCAAACCCAGTTCCGCCGCCAGGGGAGCCACCACCAGAGAGGTCTTGTCGCCCACCCCCCCCGTGGAGTGCTTGTCCACCTTGGGGCCGGACACGTCGGAAAGGTCGAGCACTGTCCCCGAGGCGAGCATGACCCCCAGAAGGGCTTCCACCTCGATGTCGGCCATCCCCCGGAAATAGACCGCCATGAGGAAAGCGGCCATCTGGTAATCGGGGACGGAACCCTCGAGAAAACCCAGGAAAAACGCCTCCAGTTCCTCCCGCGACAGCACCTCCCCCTGCCGTTTCTTCTCAATGATTCGTGGGGGGACCAGGGGGGTCACGGCTCCACCCCTTTCCCCACCCCACGCCACCGCTCCCTGACCCCCTCCGCCAGACCTTCCCAACCCTTGGCCGCCCCCTCGCCGAGCCGACGGGCGGTTTTCCTCAGCCGACCCCGAACCCGCTTACCCGGCTCCGGGGCCGTGAGGAGCGCCACCGCAGCACCTAGGGCAACCCCCAGGAGGAGGCCCGCCGCAAAGGGAACCCAAGCTTGCTCAAAGCGGTGATCCATGGTCGTATCTCCGTTGCTATGGGCCTTCGGTGATTTCCCTCCCCCCCTGCCGACGCCGGGGCCACGAAGGGCCCGCCGGGCGACGATTCCCCGGATCCGCCCTTCCCCGCCTCCCGCCCCACGACCCGGGACAGACCCGGCCGCCCCGTGTATATTCCTCCTGAACCCCCGACGACCATGAGAGTTCTGGGTATCGATTTCGGAGAGCGCCGCATCGGTCTGGCCCTGAGCGACCCCACGGGAACGCTGGCCTCCCCTCTTCCAACCCTCCGCCGGAGGGCAGGGAAGCGCCCCCCGTTGGCGGAGGTGGAACGGATCATCCGGGAGTTCCAGGTGACCGAGGTGGTCATGGGGCTGCCGTTGACCCCCGGGGGTGGGGATTCCCCCTGGACCGGAACGGTGAGGGAGGTGGCGGCCAAGCTGGAAAGGCGTGCCGGGGTGCCCGTCCACCTGGTGGACGAGCGCTTCACCTCCGCCCAGGCCGAAAGGACCCTTCGCAGCTCGGCGCTCCCCCGGGGGAAACGAACGGAGAAAGGGCGGGTCGACGCCGTGGCGGCCGTTCTCATCCTCCAGGGCTGGCTGGACCGCAAGAAGATCGTTACCCAGGAGGAAACGGCGTGACGACGGCCCCGGGGCGGCACAAGGCCCTTCGGCTTTCCCTGCGATGGTCCTGGCCTCTGACCTGGTCCCTGGCCTGGGGGCTGGCCGCCGCCTCGTGCTCCCGCCCCGGGCCCGAGGGCGCCGAAAGCCCCATGGTGGAGGTCCGCATCCCCTCGGGCGCCTCCTTCCGGGAGGCCGTGGACTCCCTTCAGGCGGCAGGGTTGGTGCGGGGGGGGCGGGTTTTCCGGCTCTATGCCCGCCTGCTCGGGGCCGACCGGAAGATCCGATCCGGTCATTACCTCTTCCCGCCGGGGGCGTCCTGGCATCGGATCCTGGACGATCTGGTTGCGGGCCGGGTGGTGACGGAAGCCCTCGTGATTCCCGAAGGGTTCACCCTCAAACAGATGGCGGGGCGGATCGGCGCCGTCACCCTCTTGTCCGCCGACTCCGTCCTGGCGGTCCTTTCGGCCGATTCCTCCCATGTGGGATGGGGCCTGCCGGGCCCGGGTCTGGAAGGGTACCTGTTCCCCGACACCTACCGCTTCGCCTCGGGCACGCCCCTCGAAGAGGTGGTCCGGGCCATGGTCCACCGATACCGGGAGGTCTGGACCCCCGATTGGGTGGCCCGTCGGGATAGCCTGGGGATGACGGAGGGGGAGGTGGTCACCCTGGCCTCCATCGTCCAGGCCGAGGCACGCCACCCCGAAGAGATGCCCCTCATCGCCTCGGTCTACCACAATCGCCTGAAGCGGGGCATGCTGCTCCAGGCCGATCCCACGGTTCTCTATGCCCTGGGCGGCCCTAGGCCCAGGCTCCTCTTCGCCGCCATAGATTCAGTGGCGGACCACCCCTACAACACCTACGCCCGTGCCGGGCTCCCGCCGGGTCCCATCGGCTCCCCGGGCGCCGCAGCCCTCCAGGCTTCCCTGTACCCGGCCGACACGCCCTTCCTGTACTTCGTGGCCCTCCCCAGCGGGTTCCACCTCTTCTCCCGAACCCTGGAGGAGCACAACCGGGCGGTGGCCCAAGCCCGCAGGGAATGGCAGGCGGTCCGGGCCAGGCAGACCCAGATGGACTCCACCGCCGGCGGTGGCGCCAAGGCCGGCGGTGAGGAGGGATCCCCCCGATGACGCGGAACCCTGGTCAAGGACCGTGGGGTGGGAGGGCTCCACGGAGTCTTCTTTTCCCCCCTGGACGGATCCCCCCGTAAGGCATCGGGCGGGGCCACGGCCTGCAATCCCCAGATGAGCGCCCCCGTTCCCCTTTCCGAGGCTCTCCGCTTGGTGGTCATCACGGATCGCCGCCTCGCAGCGCCGCGGCCGGTGGAGGAGGTGGTAGCCCGGGCCCTGGAGGCGGGGGCCCGCTGCGTCCAGCTCCGGGACAAGACGGCCACACCCCGGAGCCTTCTGGGGCAAGCGGAGCGGCTTCGTGGACTCACTCGGAGGTGGGGGGCGCTCCTGTTCGTGAACGACCGGTTCGACATTGCCTTGGCCGCCGAGGCCGACGGGGTCCACCTGGGCCCGGAGGACCTGCCGGTGGCGGCGGTGCGGCGGGCAACCCCACCCGGCTTCTTGATCGGTTATTCCACCGATGTCCCCGAGAAGGCCCGGGCCGCCCAGGACGAAGGAGCAGACTACATCGGCTGCGGCGCCGTTTTTCCCACCGCTACGAAGGCCGACGCCGGACAGGCCATCGGCGTGGAAGGGCTCCGGCGGGTGGTGGAGGCGGTAGACGTACCGGTGGTGGGGATCGGCGGCATCACCCCTCAGAACGCCCCCGGGGTGGTCCAGGGCTCAGGGGCCGCGGGGGTGGCGGTGGTGGGCGCGGTGATGGGGGCACCGGACGTGGCAGAGGCGGTCCGGGCACTCCTGGCGGCGTTCCGGCCGTAGTCCGAGGGGCCCGAGCCCAATTCCCTGGCAGGCTCCTGACCTCTCCGGGGCTTCGGGTAGGCCGCCCCGGAGGGGGGCCCGGACGAGCCTGTGACGCGGCACGGGACCATGGTGGACCCGGTTTCCCACACCCTGCCCTTCGCCGCCTCCCGAGCCCACCCGGCCCGGGCCGGTATCTTGGAGGCCCTGGGCAGGTCCCGGGAGGCCGAAGCGGCCCGGTCCCGGGGCTACCGGATGCTGACCCCCCGAGAGCCCGGGGGGCTGGCCGGGTCCCTCAGATTCCTGCCAGCTCCAGGAAGGCGCCCACTTCCTCCGAACTCACATAGAAGTCCCCCAAGGGGGCCTCCCGCTCGGTTCCGTGCCAGTCGGAGCCTCCGGTCATGATCAGCTTCCAGGCGCGGCAAAGGCCTTCCAGTCTGAGGGTGTAGGAGGGGTCGTGCCGGGGGCGGTACACCTCCAGACCCCGGAGGCCGGCGCGGGTCAGGCGGGGCAGGAGGGCTTCCACCCGGTCCTCCGGAGGGTGGGCCCAGACCGGAACTCCCTTGGCTTGCAGGATCAGGCGGATGGCCTCTTCGGGGGTCAGGAGGGAGGTGGGGAGGAAAGCGGGGTGGGTGTCTCCGATGTAGCGTTCGAAGGCCTCCGAGACGGTTCCCACATACCCTGCCTGCATGAGGGCCCGGGCAAGGTGGGGACGGCTCAAGGCGCGCCGCTCCGGTCCGGCGGCCTCCAGGACGGCCTCGAGCTCCAGGCTGATCCCTTGCTCCTTCAGGCGGCGGAGCATCTCCACCATCCTCCTCTCCCGGAGAAGAGCCGCCCGTCCCTCGTGGGCCAGGAGGGAGGGAGCTCGGGGATCCACAAAGTATCCCAGGAAGTGAAGCTCCCGGCCGTCCAGGGTGCTGGAAACCTCCAGAGCCGGGATCAGCTGCACGGAGGAGGTAGCCCCCTCTTCCAGAAGGCGCCGTACGCCGGCGGCCGTGTCGTGGTCGGCCAGGGCGATGACATCCAAACGGCCCCGTGCGGCCGCCTCCAGGACACCCGCCGGAGGGGAGGCCCCGTCGGAGGCCGTGGAGTGGATGTGGAGATCGAGCCGCATGGAAGGGCAAGGTAACACCCCCGGCGAGAAGAGGGGAAGTCAGCCTTCCGTCCGGAGGGGCGCGAGCACCCTCGAGCTCCCGCCCGAGCCGCCCAGGGCGGCGTGGCAGGGGTGGAAAGGGGAAGGGGAGACATCCAACGGGGAGCGGCACCGCGGGGGGGGTCCCGAAGGCGGCTCCCCGACGCCCCGACGCAAAAGAGGGAAAGGGCGACCGGGGTGGCGGCGGCCGGGTCCCCCCCAAGCAGCGTCCCGGATCGAAGGGAGTCGGGGACTAACGGGCTGGTTCGGCCAGGAGATCGTCAGGGTGGAAGTCGGCTTCCGCCGGGAGCACCGCGGGGGGGGAGTCGCCGGCGTATTCCACCAACACCGTGACGGCTCCCTCCTCCACCTTCAGGACCCCCCCCGCCACGTAGGTCCGCCACACCTCTCCGGCGGCGAGCCTGATCTTCAACCACCCCCGCCCCAGGAGTCCCAGGAAGGGAGCGTGTCCCGGAAGCACGCCCAGCATGCCGTCCCAAGCCGGGACCATGATGCTCTGCGCCTCGCCTCGGAACACCTCCCGCTCAGGCGAGACCACCCGCACCCTCAGGGGCATGGCCATGACCTTCAAAACCCCAGCTTCTTCGCGTGGTCGATGACTTCTTCGATCCCTCCCTTCATGTAGAAGGCCTGCTCCGGGAAGTGGTCGAATTCCCCGGCAGCCACCCTCTCGAACGACTCGATGGTGTCGTCGAGCTTGACGTAACGCCCAGGGGTCCCGGTAAAGGCCTCCGCCACGTGGAACGGTTGCGAGAGGAACCGCTGGATTCTCCGGGCCCGCCCCACGATGACCTTGTCCTCCTCGGAGAGTTCGTCCATGCCGAGAATGGCGATGATGTCCTGGAGATCTTTGTAGCGTTGGAGAATCTCTTTGACCCGGGAGGCCACCCGATAATGCCGTTCGCCGATGAACTGGGGGTCCATGATCCGGGAGGTGGAGTCGAGGGGATCCACCGCGGGGTAGATCCCCAGCTCCACGATGGCCCGGGAGAGCACCGTGGTGGCGTCCAGATGGGCGAAGGCCGCGGCGGGGGCGGGGTCGGTGAGGTCGTCCGCCGGCACGTAGATGGCCTGCACCGAAGTGATGGAGCCGTGGCGGGTGGAGGTGATCCTTTCCTGCAGTTCGCCCATTTCCGTGGCCAGGGTCGGCTGGTAGCCCACCGCCGAAGGCATCCGCCCCAGCAGAGCGGACACCTCGGAGCCCGCCTGACTGAAACGGAAGATGTTGTCGATGAAGTAGAGGACGTCCTGCTTTTCCACATCGCGGAAGTACTCTGCCACGGTAAGGCCCGAAAGGCCGACCCGGAGCCGTGCACCGGGGGGTTCGTTCATCTGGCCGTAGATGAGAGCCGTGGAGGGAAGCACGCCGGACTCCTTCATTTCCAGCCAAAGATCGTTCCCTTCGCGGGTACGCTCTCCTACGCCGCTGAACACGGACCGTCCCCCGTGCTCCATGGCGATGTTGTTGATCAGCTCCATGATGATGACGGTCTTCCCTACCCCGGCACCGCCGAAGAGGCCGGTCTTGCCCCCCTTCACGTAGGGAGCCAACAGGTCCACCACCTTGATGCCGGTCTCGAAGATTTCCGTCTTCGGCTCCAGTTCCTGGAAGGTGGGGGCGGGCCGGTGGATGGGCCAGCGTTCGATCTTCCCCTCGGCCTCTCCCTTGAGGGGCCCTCCTTCATCCACCGGTTGGCCCAAGACGTTCAGGATCCTCCCCAGGGCGGCCTCTCCCACCGGAACGGTGATGTAGGTCCCGGTGTCCACGACCTCCATTCCCCGGACCACCCCGTCGGTGGAGGACATGGCCACCGCCCGGACCCGTCCTCTGCCGATATGCTGCTGGACTTCAGCTACCAGGTCGATCTCCTGGCCGGAATCGGTCTTGGCCTTCAAATGGAGAGCATTGTAGATGTCCGGCAGGTTCTCGGGCGAGAACTCGACATCCAGGACGGGACCGATGACCTGAACCACTCTTCCGATGTTCGGCTCTGCCATGTTCTTCCTTCTCCGATGGGGGAGGGTCGGGGGAGACACCCCGGCCAAAGGACTCTAGGCCAGTCCTTCGGCACCTCCGACGATTTCGGCAATCTCTTGGGTGATCTGGGCCTGACGGGCCCGGTTGTAGTTCCGGGTCAGAGTTTCCAGCATTTCGGCGGCGTTGTCCGTAGCGTTCTTCATGGCCGTGCGCCGGGCCCCTTGCTCCGCCGCAGCATTCTCCACCAGCGCCTTGTAGACCAGGTTCCGCAGGTAGGCCGGAAGCAGCCTCCGCAACAGCACCCGGGCGTCGGGCGAAAGAAGGTAGCTTTCGGCCGGCCTGGCCCCCGGCGCAGGCCGGATGGGAAGAAGCTCCGTGACCTTGGGGGGTGTGGAGAGGGCCGAGCGGAATTCGGCGCTCACCATGAGCACCTGATCCAGTTCCCCCCGGGAAAAGCGGTCCCGGAAAGGCTCCACGATGCCCTCGGCATCCTGCACCGAGGGCACATCCCCCAGATCGGTCCTGGCCAGGGCCAGGGGCACCTTCCGGAACCGGAAGAAGGCGACCCCCTTCCGTCCCACGATATGGAGCTCGGTTTCGCGTCCTTCCGCCACCAGCCGCTCCCTCAGCAGGCGCGCTTCCCGGATCAGGTTGGCGTTGAAACCGCCGCAGAGACCCCGATTCGCGGTAAGGAGCAGGATAGCCACCCTGCGGGCCTCCGCCGGCTGCCGCAAGAGAGGGAACTCTTCGGCGAATTCCGGCGAGTAGAGGCTCCGGACGATTCCCGCAAGCGCGTTGCTGTAGGGCTCTGCCGCCCGAACCCGATCGGTGGCCCGCTTGAGCTTGGAGGTGGCCACCATCTCCATGGTCTTGGTGATCTGCCGGGTGTTCTCGACGGAACGGATCCGCCGCTTAACCTCTCTGGCTTTCGGCACGCGTACCTTCCCTCGATCGGTTGACGGTCGCCTCCACCCCACGCCCTGGGGCGCGCGCTACCGCCCGGCCTCTTCCTGGGCCAGGAATGTTTCCGTATAGGCCTCGATGACCTGAACGAGCCGGGAAGTGATTTCGTCGGTGAGCACCTTTTTCTCACGGATCTCGGCAAGCACGTCAGGGGCGTGCTCGTCCAGATACCGGTGGAAGCCGTGCTCCCAGGGCTTGATCCGCTCCACCGGGATCTGGTCCAGGAAGCCGTTGGTCACCGCATAGATCACCGCGATCTGGTGCTCCACCGCCATGGGCTGATACTGGCCCTGGTTGAGGATCTGGACCGTCCTCTGTCCCCGGGCCAACATCTTCTGGGTGGCCACGTCCAGGTCCGAGGCGAACTGGGCAAAAGCCTCCATTTCCCTGTACTGCGCCAAGTCAAGGCGAAGCCGCCCCGCCACCTGCTTCATGGCCTTGATCTGGGCGTTGCCCCCTACCCGCGACACGCTGATCCCCACATTGATGGCCGGCCGGACGCCGGAGTAGAACAAATCCGGCTCCAGATAGATCTGGCCGTCGGTGATGGAGATGACGTTGGTGGGAATATAGGCCGACACGTCGCCCGCCTGGGTCTCGATGATAGGCAGGGCGGTGAGGGATCCCCCACCGTATTCGTCAGCCAGCTTAGCCGCACGCTCCAACAGGCGGGAGTGGAGGTAGAATACGTCGCCGGGATAAGCCTCACGACCAGGAGGTCTCCGCAGAACCAGCGAGATCTGACGGTAGGCTTGTGCCTGCTTGGTCAGATCGTCGTAGACCACCAGCGTGTGCTTGCCCTGCCACATGAAGTGTTCCGCCATGGCGCAGGCGGCGTAGGGTGCAATGTACTGCATAGGCGCAGGATCCGACGCGTTGGCCGCCACCACGATGGTATAGTCCATCGCGCCGTGCTCTTTCAAGGTCTCCACCACCGAAGCCACCTTGCCGGCCCGCTGACCGATGGCACAGTAGATACAGATCACATCGGTGGTTTTCTGGTTGATGATGGTGTCCACCGCAATCGCGGTCTTTCCCGTGCCTCGGTCGCCGATGATGAGCTCCCGCTGACCCCTTCCGATGGGGATCATGGAGTCGATGGCCTTCAGGCCGGTCTGCAAGGGTTCCTTCACCGGCTGACGCTTGACGATCCCGGGGGCCACCACGTCGATCTGCCGCGAGCCTTCCAGGGGCTCCACCGGACCCAGCCCGTCCAGCGGCCGGCCGAGGGGGTCCACGATCCGGCCCAGGTACCCCGGACCCACAGGTACCGAAAGGACCTTTCCCGTGCGGCGGACCTGATCGCCCTCTTGGATATGCACCCACTCCCCCAGGATCACCGCCCCGATGTTGTCCTCTTCGAGGTTCAGGGCCAGGGCGATTTCGGTGTCTCCTGTCTCGGAGGAGACGATCTCCAACATTTCACTGGCCATAGCCTTGCGGAGGCCGTAGATCCTGGCCACTCCGTCCTTGACCTCCAGGACCTCGCCTACCTCCTCGGCATGCAGTTCCTCCTCGTAGGCTTCGATCTCCTTCAGGAGGATGTTCTTGATTTCGCTGGGTCGAAGTTGGGACTCGTTGGCCATTTGCTGTCCGGTCCTTGGAATGATTCCTTCATGCCCCCCTGCGGGCTGGCCTCAGGCGCCGGAAACGGCCGGAAGGATGGGCTTGGACAAAAGCCTCTGCCTCATCCGCTTTAGCCTTCCCCGGAGGGTAGCGTCGTACACCGTGTCCCCCACCTTCAGATAGACCCCGCCCAGGATGGCAGGCCGGATCTGCACGTGAGGGATGACTTGTTTGCCCAGGAGGCGGCTGAGCTTTGCCGCCAATTCCCCCATGGCTTCGGCGCCCAGATCTTGCGCCAAGATCACCGACACATGGGTACGCCCGAGCTGCTTGTCCAACAGCACCTGGAATTCCCGGATGATCTCCCCCAGGAGTCGCTGACGCCGCTTGTCCACCAGGAGAAGGAGGAACGTGAGCAGGGGGGGAGGGAGCACGCCGGTGAAGACTTTCCTCAGGACCTTCTTCTTGTCGTGATCCGGAACGCGGGGTGTTTCCAGGAACACCTTGAAGGACGGGTCCTCCTCCAGGAGTCCACCCACCATGTCCAGGCCGCGCCCGAAAGCCTCCAGGGCTTCGTGCCGCCGTCCCAGCTCGAAAAGGGTTTCCGCGTAATTGCGGGCAATGGTCTCACTGGTCACGCCTGGGCGCTCCGTCCGGACTCCTGCAGTCCCTCCACGAACTCCATGACCAAGCGGCGGTCTTGCTCCGCATCCAGCTTCTGCCGCACAAGACGGGAAGCCGCCGTCAGAGCCAAGTCCACAGCCTCCCGGCGCAAAGCCTCCAACGCGGCCTCTCTCTCCCGCTGAATCTCGGCCCGTGCCCGCTGGAGAATGGCTTCGCTCTCCTCCCGGGCTCTGGCTTCCAGCTCCTTTCGCAGTCGCTCGGCCGCATCCCGTCCCTCGTTGAGGATCTCCTGCGCCCTCCTCCGGGCTTCGGCAAGCTCCCGGCGCTGTTGTTCCACCAGGGCCGCTGCCTCCTCGTGTCTGCGGGCTGCTTCGTCCAAGGCTTTCTGGATGCTCTCTTCCCGGGCCTGGACGGCGGCCAGGATCGGACCCCAGGCGAAACGCCACAGGATCAGGAGAAGCACGGTAAAGATGACGACCGTCCAAATGCTCAGGCCCAGGTTGATGCTGAAGAGGCCTCCGCCCCCGCCGGGCTCTTCAGCCGCGAACAGCGGTACGGGAACGGCCAAGGCCGACGCCAGGGCCCAAGGCAGATGCGGGTGGATTCTCATGGCGGTCCGTCCGTTGATCCTCGGAAGAGCCCCCCGACTGTCCTCACCCCCCAAGCTCCGGTGAACCCCCGGGCACATGGCCCCGGGCCCCACCCCTGGGGAGGCACGGCCGGGCGAGCTTCGGAAGGGCTAAAGGAGCTTGAAGAGCAGGCCGATGACCAGACCGAAGAGGGCTGCCCCCTCGATGAGGGCCGCCAGGATGATCCCGGCGGTCTGGATGGCGCCGGCCGCCTCGGGCTGCCGGGCGATCCCCTGGGTGACGTTCTCCCCGATCCGACCGATCCCCAGACCGGCTCCGATGACCGTGAGACCGACACCGATTCCG
>JAUQOX010000083.1:0-6604 GCA_030550695.1 Gemmatimonadota bacterium
CTCCCCGCACCGCCGGGATCGGAGGCCGCCGCCAAGGCACGGGTGTGGGGGTGCCGCGGATCCCGGAGAACTTCCTCCGCCGGGCCCATCTCCACGATTCTCCCCCCCAGGAACACGGCCGCCCGGTGGGCCAACTGGCGGATCACGGCCAGGTCGTGAGCGATCAGGAGGAGGGCCAGCCCCAGACGGCCCTGGAGTTCCGCCAAGAGCGCCAGGATCTGGGCTCGAAGGGAGGAATCCAGCGCCGATATGGGCTCGTCCAGTATCAGGAGTTCCGGTTCCACCGACAGGGCCCGGGCCAGGACCAAGCGTTGCCGTTGCCCGCCGCTCAGTTGGTGCGGCCAACGCCCGGCCACTTCCCTCCCCAGCCCCACCAACTCGAACAGGCGCATGACCCGTTCTTCGCGTTCCAGGTCCGAGAGGCCAGGCTGGTGGACCCGTACGGGCTCCTCTACCGCCCGCCACGCCGTCATACGGGGATTGAGGGAGGCCAAAGGATCCTGGAACACGATCTGCACCCGGCGGCGATAAGCACGAAGCTCCCGAGCCTGCAGGCGGGTGACCTCCTTGCCCCGAAAGGCGATCCTTCCCTCGGAGGGTTCCAGCAGCCGAACCAGACAACGGGCAAGGGTCGTCTTCCCTGAGCCCGATTCCCCCACCACTCCGAAGCACTCCCCCCTTCGCAACTCGAAGCTCACCCCCTCCAAAGCCGGGGGGTGACTGCGGCCACCGGGGTAGCGGTAGCCGAGTCCTTCGACATAAAGAAGGATCTCGCCGGGCGACCCGCACCCGAAAAACCTTTCTTCCGCCACCCCTCAACTCCCTTCCCGGAGCCAGCAGCGGGCCCAATGGCCCTCGCCGGGGGCCGGCGGCCGGCGTGCACCCATCCCCCGAGGGGGCGGTTCTTCCCGCCGACAGCGTTCCGTCGCCTCGGGACAGCGGGGGTGGAACCGACAGCCGGAAGGCCAGTTCATGGCCGAAGGGGGCTCCCCCGGGATGGGCCGGACCCTCCGACGCCGGTCGTGAAGGTCCATCCTGGCTCCCACCAACCCACGGGTGTAGGGGTGGAGGGGACGGGTCAGGACTTCCGAGGTAGGCCCCTCCTCCACCACCTGGCCGGCATAGATCACTGCTGTCCGCCGGGCCATCCGGGCCACGACATTGAGATCGTGGGAGATGAAGAGCAGGGCCATCCCCCTGCTGGCCTGAAGGCGGCGAAGGAGGTCCAGGACCTGGAGCTGGACGATGGCATCCAGGCCCGACGTGGGCTCATCGGCCAGAAGGAGGCTGGGCTCCCCTGCCAGGGCCACGGCAAGCATGGCCCTCCTGCGCATCCCCCCGGAGAGCTCATGGGGGTAGCTCCGTGCCCCCAGGTCGGGATCAGGAAAGCCGACCTCCTCCAAGAGCAGCCGGACCCTCTCCCGGCCTATGGTCCCTTTGGGCTGGGTATGGCGAGCCACCGTTTCCAAAATCTGTTCCCCCACGGTGAGCACAGGGTTCAGGGCCGCAAGGGGCTCCTGAAAGACCATGGCCAGCTCTTTCCCCCGCAGTCTTCGAAGGGCGAAGGGCGGCAGCCCGACAAGTTCCTGTCCCCGATAACGGATACTGCTCCCAGGCTGAATGGAGGCGGAGCGCTGCGGCAGCAGGCCAAGAATCGAGAGGGCCAGGGTGGTCTTCCCACCCCCGGATTCACCCACCACCCCCAAGGCACCTCCTTCTTCCAAAAAGAGGTCTACCCCGTCCAAGGCCCGTACCACCCCACGTGGGGTGTTCAGGAAGGTCCGGAGGGAGCGGATTTCCAAGAGCGGAGCCATGGTTCCCTCAGCTATGACCTCTCAACCCCCGCGGGTTCAGGGTCTCCCGGAGCCCCTCACTCACCAGGTTGAAGCTGAGGACCACAGCCACCAGGGCCAACCCCGGAAAGGCGGAGACCCACCAGGCCCCTTCGGCCAGCGGATTCAGGCCTTCCGCGGCCATGTTTCCCCAGGACGCCAGGGGGGGTTGGACACCCAGCCCCAGGAAGGAGAGGCTGGCCTCCATGACCACCGCCTCCCCGACGCTGAGCGGAAAGATGACCAAGAGGGGAGCCGCGGCGTTGGGGAGCACATGGCCAAACAGGATCCTCCGGCGGGAGAACCCCAAGGCCCTGGCAGCTTCCACGAAAGGCCGTTGCCGCAGGGCAAGGACTTCCCCCCGGGCCAAGCGAGCCCCTACAGGCCACTGGCTCAGGGCGAGAGTACCTATCACCAGGGGTATGGAAGGTCCGAACAGCGCTGCCAAGCTTACCAGCAACACTAGCTTGGGAAAAGCCAGCAGTGTATCGGCAATTCTCATGACCAGGGCATCCGCCAACCCGCCCACATACCCCACCATCCCTCCCACCACCACACCCGTTCCCACTCCCAGGAGGGCGGCGGCCAACCCGATGCCCAGGGAGATCCGCCCCCCTTGGAGGAGGCGCGCGAGAACATCCCGGCCGAAAGCGTCGGTACCCAGAGGATGGTCAAGGGAAGGTGGCGCAAGTCGCAACGACAGATCCCCCCCCTGATACACACCCTGGAACGCCGGGTCCGTCCTCCATAGCCATGGACCCAGCGTCACAGCCGCGCCTGCCAGGGCGACCCCCCACAGACCCATCACGGCCCAGCGGTTCCGGAGCCACCAGGCCCACCCCGGCCCCCACGAAACTCCCCGTCCCAGGGTGTGCCGCTCCCTCCCATGGAGAAAAGGAAGGCTGGCCATCCAACAGCCCTCAAGCTTGCGGCCGCCCATGCCGGATCCTCGGGTCCGCAAGCCCGTACAAGAGGTCAGCCAACAAGTTTCCGGCCACCACCAGAAATGCCATCAAGACGGTTCCGGCCAAGACCACGGGGATATCGCGGGCGGCTACGGAGGTCACCATCAGCCTGCCTATTCCCGGCCATGCGAAGATGAACTCCACCACCACGGTTCCGCTCAGCAGGAGGGGCAAGGAGAGGCCGCCCAACGTTATCAAAGGAATCAGGGCGTTCCGAAAGGCATGTTTCAAGACCACCCTCGTCTCGGACAATCCTCTGGCCCTGGCCGCCAGAATGTAGTCTTCTCCCAGGACCTCCAACATGGCAGCCCTCACGAATCGAGCTACCCCGCCCGTGAGCACGGCGGTCAAGGTCAAGGTCGGAAGCACAAGGTGCCGGAGCCGGTCAAAGGCTTTCTCCCAGGGACCCAAGAATTCATGCCCCACGCTGAACATTCCTGACACCGGAAGAGTCCACAGCCCTTCGGCGCTTGAGCCCAGCCACACACCGAACATCAGCACCAACATGGTCCCCAGCCAGAACGGCGGCACGGAATAGAAAAAGAGACTCACCCCGCTCAAGAAAGAGTCCAGAACGGTGTGGGGCCGAAGGGCTTGGAAGATACCCGTCAGGATCCCGAGGGCGAAGGACAGCCCGAGAGAGAGCGAGCCCAAGAGAAGGGTGTTGGGCAGGGCCGTGGCGAGAAGACGCCTGACGGAAACCCCATGGGCCACGGAATAGCCCAGATCGCCCCTCGCCAAGGAGGAGAGCCACCGCACGTACCGTACGTGGAGCGGCTCGTCCAGGCCCAGGTTCTGGCGGATCTGGACCACGGTTTCCGGGGGGATGCCCGGCCGGAGATACACAGAAGCAACGTCACCGGGGGCAAGGCTCAGGGCAAGGAAAACAAGGGTGGGCACCCCTACCAAAAGGGGCAGCGACCCGAGCAACCGCCGCACAACGAAGCTCAGCAGGGGCAGCTCCTTAAGGTGACCGCCGCCGTTGCGGCACGACCCGCCACTGTCCAATGTTCACCCACTCCCCGCGGGTATCCAACACCACGTTTTCCAAGCGGGAAGTCACGCCGTCCCGTCTGAAGGCGGAATACAGGTAGGTGACCGGCTGGAGTTCTATGATGCGAAGCTGGTATTCTCGCCAGAGTCTCCGACCCTCCTGCCGATCTTCCACCAGGGGCAGGGTGTCCAGATAGCGATCCAAGACGGGATCCGAGATACCCGAAAACCCGAAAGGTTCCCTTGCCGCGGAAGAATGGAAAAGATCCCGCTCGTCCAGGCGGAACTCGGTTTCGAAGGCCACCAAGGCCGCCTGGAAATCCCGTTCGGGAGATGTAATCGCCTGCAGATAAGCCGCGAATTCCATGATTCTCAGTCGCAGCTCCACCCCCACTTCCCGCAGCTGGGCTTGCAGGATCTCGGCAACTTCTTGACGTTCCTGGTTCCGGTGATAAGTCAGTTCCACGGCTAAAGGCTCCCCCGCCTGGTTCTCCCGAACCCCGTCCCCGTTCCTGTCCACCCATCCCGCGCTCTCCAGAAGGGCCCGGGCCTGGGGCGGGTCGTAGGGCAGGGAATCTCCCAAGGAGGGATCGAAAGCCCAGTGGGAGGGCGGTACGCCGGAGTTGAGGACCACACCTTCCCCCCCCTGGACTCCTTGAAGCAGAAGAGGCCGGTTCACGGCTAGGGTGAAGGCCCGCCTCACGCGACGGTCGGCCAGTGTCGGAAGCCGTGTGTTCCACGCCACAAACAGGACGGACCGATGTGGAAAGACAACGACGCGGCGGTCTGGCCGGCCCCGAACCTGCTCGGCCTGCCCCCACGGCATGGCCACATAGACGTCCACAGTGCCCCGGAGGAACTCCGCCAGGAGGGCAGCCTGGTCGGGAATCACCCGGTATATGTAACGGTCGATGGGCGGCCTTCCCCCCAACTCCTCCGGAAAGAAGGGGTTCGCCTCGAATACCCAGCGGTCATTGGGAGAATGGCTCACAAACCGAAAGGGGCCGTTTCCCACCGGACAGACGGTTCCATACGGATGACGAGCCAGAGCCTCCGGAGGGACCCCCTCCAACAGATGCCTGGGCATGATGGCCGTGGCCCGCCAGGGGTCCAGATAGTCCCCGTGAGGCCGAAAACGGAAGCTCACCGTAAGGGAATCCTCCACCGAGACCCCTTCTTCCCCCGGAAGGTAGAACTGGAAGAACGAGGCATTGGGGAATCCCGTCCTGGGGTCGGTCGCCCGGAGGAAGGTGAAGGCGACATCATAGGCCGTTGTGGGCGTACCGTCGTGCCAGCGGACGTCGTCACGAAGGAAGAAGCGGAGCTCCATTCGGCCCTCCCCGATCTCCCTCGTCTCCCACCGCCTCGCCAAATAAGGCACCGGCCGGAGATTCTCGTCGTACCGCACCAGGGTCATGAGGTTGACGAACATCTGATGCTGGACCGCTCCCACATCCCCAGCCCCGAACACGTTCATCCCCCCCATTTCCGCAACTGTCCCCACCACGACCGTGGTGGGCGGGGCTCCTCCTTCCGACCCCCCCCCTCTTCCCTGCACCCTTTCCCCGGTAAACGCGGCCACCCGGGCCATGGCCGAATCACAAAAGGGGACTCCGTACCCTGCGGGCAGCTGTTCCCGTTCCCCCCGGCAACCCCATCCCCCCACCCACAACCCCATCCAAAGGCTCAACCCCTTGGCAAGGAAAGATCGTCCTGGCTTCATCCTTTGTTCTTTCGCCACGCTTTGCCCCATGGTAGGCCTTCAGGCCCGGGCGCCGTATTTTCCGTCGGGGGCCGCCGCTCCGCCCTCTATAGGCGCCACGTCCAGGAAGGATCGGAATACTTCGCCTCGAGCTCCTCGGCGGTGGCCAGCTCCCCTTGACGATACCCCCCCCTTGACCATGTCCCTCCCAGGGTGCGAGTCAATCCCTCCTCCAGCTGGGCAACCAGCCGGTCCCAGGACGGGAGAACCCCCATCAGGTGCAACAGCGAGGTGGAGGCGGATCCGCTGGGCGCCGGCACCACCCGAAGGGCCTCCAGGGGACTCTGGTCTCCATCCAGGAGAAGAGACCCGTGCTGCAGGAGGTTCCGGCCCAAACGGACTTGGGCACTGCCCACCAGCTTCCGTCCCCCCACCACGACTTCGCCCTCCGCCGGCTGCTGAAAGCATGGGCCTGCCCCAGGCGAGGGGGCTCGGCCCAGATTACGCGCCAGCTCCACCTCGACGCCCAGGGCCCGAATCCCCTGCACCAAGCCTTCATTGATCCGCAGGTAAGCTGCCCGCGGCCCGCCCAACGCCGCCAGGGGAGCCACAACCGCGTAGGTGAGCTCCAGATGGTGAAGGACTGCCCGCCCCCCTGTGGGCCGCCGCACGAACCCGAAGCCCCTCCTCTCTCCCTCGTCCACCCGATAAAGGCCTTTGGCGGGCTCGTTCCGACCGAAGGAAACCGTGGGCGAACTCCAACGGTAGATCCTCAACACTCCCTCCCCCTCTCCCACGTGGAGTGCCAGGGCATGGTCCCGGGCCATGTTGGTGGCCCCCGCCAGGGGAGGGTCCACCAACACCCTCCAGCGGAAGGAGACAGGGAGGGGAACCCAGGCGAGGTGTCCCATGCCGGCTCCCGGTCTCGGGTCTCCTGCAGCCTTGGTTCCCCCCCCAGGACCCCTAGGGGCCATGAGCCCTCCCGCCCTCAGAACCGATACTCTTGCCCCGGCTTGAGGATCACCACCTCTGCCCCCCCCCCCCCCCCATACCCGGAACCGTACCGCTACGGGGCCAAAATAACCAAAGGGGTTTGTGGGAAGGGGATAAAC
>JAUQOX010000083.1:6614-11082 GCA_030550695.1 Gemmatimonadota bacterium
CCGGCTTGAGGATCACCACCTCTGCCCGCCCGCCCACCGCTTCCCGGAACGCTTCCGGATCCTGGGCAATCATCTCGAAGGTGTTGTAGTGAATGGGGATCACCACCCTGGGCTCGATGAATTCCACGGCCCGGACGGCGTCCTCGGGACCCATGGTGAAATTGTCCCCGATGGGGAGGAGAGCCACGTCCACCTTGCCCTTCAACAGCGCCATGTCGGTGAGGAGCGCCGTGTCACCTGCGTGGTAAAGGCGTCCCTCGGGAAGATTCACAAGAAAGCCACCCGGCACAGTGGTATAGCGACCGGAGTCGTCTCCTGCCACCTGTCCACCGTGGAGCGCCGGCGTCATCTTCGCATACCCGAAGGGGAACCGGAAGCCTCCGCCGATATGGAGGGGGTGGGCCTTCTGGACCCCCCGGCTCTGGGCAAAGCTCACGATCTCGAAGGTGGAAACCAGGGTGGCTCCCGTCTTCTTCGCCAAAGGGATGGCGTCGGCGAAGTGATCGAAGTGCCCGTGCGTGCACAGGATGTAGTCCGCCTCGCGGATATCGCGGGTCTTCAGATCCGACACCGGGTTCTCGTCGAACCAGGGATCGAAGATAATCCGGGCGCCTTCCTGGGTGGTCAGCGTAAAGGTGGAATGCCCGTGATAGTGGAGCGTAGCCATAGTTCCCTCCTTGCTGGTGACCTCCCTCTCTGCTAACCGGCGTATTCGGCTACCGGAGGGCAGGCGCAGACCAGGTGCCGATCGCCGTAGGCATTGTCCACCCGCCGCACCGCCGGCCAGAATTTGTGCTCGAAGGTCCAGGGGGCCGGGAAGGCGGCCTGTTCCCGGCTATAGGGATGCTTCCAATCGTCGGCCACCACCATGCGGGCCGTATGCGGGGCATTTTTCAAGGGATTGTCTTCGGGGTCGGCGATCCCTTTTTCCACCTCCTCGATCTCCCGCCGGATGGAGGCCATGGCCTCGCAGAAGCGATCCAGTTCGTATTTCGATTCGCTTTCCGTGGGCTCGACCATGAGGGTCCCATGCACCGGGAAGGATTGGGTCGGGGCGTGGAAGCCATAGTCCATGAGCCGTTTGGCCACGTCTTCGTCGGTGATCCCCGACGTCTTCCGGACCGGTCTCAGATCCAGGATGAACTCGTGAGCCACCCTCCCCTTTTCTCCTCGGTAGAGGGTCGGGAAGTATTCCTCCAGCCGGGCCGACAGATAGTTGGCATTCAAGAGTGCCACTTCCGACGCCCGTTTCAGCCCGTCCGGGCCGAGAAGGCGGATGTACGCCCAGGAAATGGGAAGGATGCTCGCGCTTCCGTACGGGGCGGAGGCCACCGGGCCGACTCCCTTTTCACCACCCACGGAAACGATGGGATGTCGGGGAAGGTAGGGTGCCAGGGCTTCTTTGCAACAGATAGGTCCCATTCCGGGGCCGCCTCCCCCGTGGGGAATGGCAAAGGTCTTGTGGAGGTTGATGTGGCAGACATCGGCCCCATAGTCCCCGGGACGGGCAAGCCCGACCTGGGCGTTGAGGTTGGCACCATCCAAATACACCAACCCGCCGTTGGCATGAACGATGTCGCAGATTTCCCGAATGCTGGCCTCGAAAACCCCATGGGTAGAAGGATAGGTGATCATGATACAGGCCAGACGGGCAGCATTCGCCTCTGCCTTAGCCTTCAGGTCGGACAGATCGATGTTTCCTCCTTCGTCGGTCTTCACCACCACCACCTGCATCCCCGCCATAACGGCACTGGCAGGGTTGGTCCCATGGGCAGAGGCCGGCACGAGGCAGACATCCCGATGCCCCTCTCCCCGGTCGCTGTGATAGGCCCGGATCACCAGCAGGCCCGTGTACTCTCCATTGGCGCCGGAGTTGGGCATGAGGGAGGTGTGAGAGAAGCCGGTGATCTCTGCGAGCCATGTCTCCAGGTCTTTGATGATCCGGGCGTAGCCGAGGGCTTGATCCCGGGGCACGAACGGGTGGAGCTTGGCAAATTCCGGCCAGGTGATGGGGATCATCTCGGTGGTGGCATTGAGCTTCATTGTGCACGATCCCAGAGAGATCATGCTGGTATTCAAAGAGAGATCCCTACTCTCCAGGCGGTGAATGTACCGAAGCATCTCCGTTTCGGAGTGGTATCGGTTGAAGACGGGATGGGTGAGGTATTCGGAGGTGCGGCGCAGGGACGGCGGCAGTGCAGGCCGGACCTCCCCTTCGGCCAAGGTGCGGGCCGACACTTTCCCCTCCCCTCCGAACACTGCGAAGAGGTCGTCCACATCCGAGGGGAGCACCGTTTCGTCCAGGGCGATGCCCACGGTGCCGTCGCCGAAATCCCGCAGGTTGATCTTCCGCTCGAGAGCCCGCTGAAGAATCTCCTTGGCCGTAAACCCTTTCGGACGAACCCTGACCGTATCGAAGAAATGGTCGTGCAGGACTTCATGTCCCACCCGTCGGAGGCCTTCGGCCAAGACAACCGCCAGGTGATGTATGCGTTCCGCAATGGCCCGAATCCCCTTGGGCCCATGGTACACGGCATACATGCTGGCCATGATGGCCAACAGGACCTGAGCGGTGCAAATGTTGGAGGTGGCTTTTTCCCTGCGAATGTGCTGCTCGCGCACCTGCAGGGCCATGCGCAACGCCGGGTTCCCGTCGGCATCGATGGAGACGCCGATGATCCGGCCGGGCATCCTCCGCTTGAAAACGTCCTTGGCTGCCAGGTATGCCGCGTGGGGACCCCCGAATCCCATGGGTACACCGAACCTTTGGGTATTGCCTACGGCCACATCCGCACCGAACTCGCCGGGGGGAGTAAGGAGGGCCAGACTGAGGAGGTCCGCCGCCACCACCACGGAGGCCCCCGCCGCATGGGCAGCCTCTACGAGGGGCCGGTAGTCCAAGATTCGGCCGTCTGTGGCCGGATATTGGACAAGGACGCCGAACACCTCCTCATCGAACCGAAAGGTCTGATGGTCGCCCACCTCCACCTTGATCCCCAAGGGCTTGGCACGGGTCTTCACCACCTCAACGGTCTGGGGGTGGCAAAGCTCGGAGACCAGGAAGGTATTCCGGTTGCCCTTCCCCTCTCCGTGTACCAGGCTCATGGCTTCCGCGGCCGCAGTCCCCTCGTCCAAAAGCGAGGCGTTGGCGATGTCCAGGCCGGTGAGGTCGATGACCATGGTCTGGAAGTTGAGGAGGGCTTCCAGGCGTCCCTGGGAGATCTCGGCCTGATAGGGAGTGTACTGGGTATACCAGCCGGGGTTCTCCAGGATGTTGCGGAGGATCACCCCGGGCGTCACGGTGTCGTGGTATCCCATCCCGATGTAGGAACGATACACCCGGTTCTTGGCGGCGATACTCCGAAGTTCCTCCAACAACACGGCCTCCGGCGTGGCCGCCGGGATATTGAGGTCCCTGTTGAGTCGGATGCACTCGGGAACCGCATCCCTCACCAGCTCATCCAGGGAAGCGTAACCCAGTGTGGCCAGCATCGCCCGGGTTTCTTCCTCTCCGGGCCCTACGTGGCGTCGAACAAAGTCGGCCTTCGGATCGATCACGAGAGACATGGCTGATTTCCTCGGTTTCGGCAGAGGGGGAAGGGTCCCCCTTTCTTCCCGCGGGGGATCGCGGGGGGGGCCGGCTTCCCCCAGGGGGCTCCATGGGTCCGTCTTGCGAGGCCCACGTTTCGGCTCCGGGGACCTCCGGAAGTGTCGGGGGCCCCTGCTTGGGGACTTCGTTCGTGGGGAGGGGTTACTCCCCCAGGTGAGCCCGGTACGCGGTGGCGTCCAGGAGATCGTCCAGCTCCGCCGGCTCGTCGACCCGCAGCTTGATCATCCAACCCTCTCCATAGGGGTCGGAATTCACCAACGACGGATCATCGTCCAGAGCCGTGTTCACCTCCACGACCTCCCCGCTCACCGGGCAAAAGAGGTCGCTCACGGCCTTGACCGCCTCGATGGTGCCGAAGGGCTCCATCTTCCCGAACCGGGCTCCCACTTCGGGGAGCTCGACATACACCACATCCCCCAGTTCGCCCTGGGCGTAGTCGGTGACGCCTACGAAGTAAACTCCCTCCTCGTCCGAGGGTTTTAAATATTCGTGTTCTTCCGTGTACAGTAGGCCCTCAGGAATCTGCGACATGGTTCCTCCCCGGTTTTCGTCGAACCTAGCGCCGGACAATAGGCCGGCGGGCAAGGAAGCGTCAAGGTGGTCGGTGCAGATGTCATGCCAAGGGAGCAGGAGCCGCCGAGAACCGTTCCTGGGGACCGCGGGGGAGGGGGCGGTCGGGAGCCGGACAAGGGTCCGACGCTTTTCAGGAGGGGTCCGCCGGGGATAGCTTTTCCCCCGGGGAGTGATCCAGGTCGGGTCGGCCCCCCTGCCGCAGGAGGGGTGCGGGGGCAGGCTCTTGCCGGGGACCTCCCGGAAGCCATCGTCAGGCCGTAGACCCCAAAGGGGGAGGGGACTTGC
>JAUQOX010000084.1 GCA_030550695.1 Gemmatimonadota bacterium
GGGAAGGGGAAGATGGGTCTCCAGAACGGGGCTTCCGAGGCCGGACTCAGACGCGCACATCGGGCTCTCCGAGGTGGGGGGGAATCTGGGGGGCCAGCCGGGCCAGGAGGGGCTCCACCCGCTCCTCCAGGAAGCGGTCCACCTGCTGGGGCGCCCGCCCCACGAACCGCAGGGGGTCCAGGAGGGCCTCCAGCTCCCCCTGGGTCAGACCGAAGGCCGGGTCGGCGGCCACCCGGTCCAGGAGGTCGGGGGCGGCGCCCTCCTCCTTCATCCGGCGGGCCGCCGCCAGGGCATGGACCCGGAGCCGCTCGTGGAGGTCCTGGCGGTCGCCTCCCCGCTGCACGGCGTGCATCAAGATGGCCTCGGAGGCCATGAAGGGGAGGTGCTCCTCCAGGTTCCTGCGGATCACCCCGGGGTTGACCACGAGCCCCCGGGCCACGTTCTCCACCAGGACCAGCATCCCGTCCGTGGTCAGGTACGCGTCGGGGAGGGAGAGCCGCCGGTTGGCCGAGTCGTCCAGGGTCCGCTCCAACCATTGGGTGGCGGCGGTGAAGGCGGGGTCCTGGGCCAGGACCAGGACGTGGCGGGCCAGGGCGCAGATCCGCTCGGCCCGCATGGGGTTCCGCTTGTAAGGCATGGCCGACGAGCCGATCTGTTCCTCCTCGAAGGGCTCTTCCACCTCCCGGAGGTGGGCCAAAAGCCGGAGGTCGTGGCCCAGCTTGGAGGCCGAGGCCGCCACCCCCGCCAGGGTGGCCAGGAGGGCCTGATCCACCTTGCGGGGGTAGGTCTGGCCGGTGACCTCGAAGACCTGCGAAAACCCCATCTTTGCCGCCACCAGGCGGTCCAGGCGCTCCACCTTCTCGTGGTCGCCGCCGAAAAGCTCCAAGAACGAGGCCTGGGTGCCGGTGGTGCCCTTGGCCCCCCGAAAGCGCAACGTCGCCAGCCGGAACTCCATCTCCTCCAGGTCCAGGACGAAGTCCTGGATCCAAAGGGCCGCCCTCTTCCCCACCGTGGTGGGCTGGGCGGGCTGGAAGTGGGTGAAGGCGGTGGTGGGGAGATCCCGGTAACGGCGGGCAAAGGAGGCCAGGGCCTCCACGCACCGCACCGTGCGGGCCAGGACCAGCCTCAGGGCCTCCCGATGGAGGAGGAGGTCGGTGTTGTCGGCGACGTAGGCGCTGGTGGCCCCCAGGTGGAGGACGGGGCGGGCCGCCGGGGCCAGCTCGCCGAACAGGTGGATGTGGGCCATGACGTCGTGGCGGAACCGCCGTTCGTATTCGGCGGCCTTGGCCAGGTCCAGGTCGTCCAAGGCCCGGCGCATCTGCTCCAGAGCTTCCGGCGGGACGGGCAACCCCAGCTCGGACTGGGCCTCGGCCAGGGCCAGCCAGAGCCTTCTCCAGGTGCCGAAACGGTGGCGGGGTGAAAACAGCCGCTGCATGGGGGCAGACGCGTACCGCCCCGCCAAGGGGTGGTCGTAGCGGTCCAACTCGGGCTGCACCACCAAATGTGCCTCCTGTTGTCCGGTCCCGTAGCCTGGCCGGCCCCTCAACGACGGGTGAAGAACTCCCGGAAGTACTGCACCCCGTTCCGCTCGAAGTAGAGCCTTACCCGCATCCCGCCGCCGATCTCCCGGATGGCCCGGGCGGCGTCTTCGGCGTTCCGGATCCGGGTGTTGTTGATCTGCAGAAGCACGTCCCCCACCCGAAGCCCCAGGGACGCCGAAAGTTCGGTAGAGATCCCCGTGATGAGGACCCCCGACTCCGCCCGGATGCCCCTCTCGGCCCGGCTCTGCGGGGTCAGGGTGATGACCTCCAGGTCTTTCAATACCTCCACCCGCTGGGCCCGGGCCGTGGGGAGGGTTTCCGTGACCAGGCGGACCGGGCGGCCCCTCCCCTCCACCTCCAGCTCCACGGCCTCGCCGGCCCGAAGATCCAGAAGCACCGCTTCGAAGTCCAGGGGGGTAGCCAGGGCCCGTCCGTTGGCCCGAAGCAGGCGGGCCCCCGGCGAAAGGCCGGACGCCGCCGCCGGGGAGCCCGGCACCACCGACGCCACCCGCACCCCCCGCATCCTCCCCCATTCGTCGGCCTCCACGGCCTCCACCTCCAAACCCGTCCAGGCCCGGCGGACCTCGCCGTGGCGGATAAGGTCGTCGGCCACCCGGAGGGCCCGATCGATGGGGATGGCGAACCCCAACCCCTCGCTCCCTCCGCTCCGGGAGAAGATGGAGGCGTTGATGCCGATGACCTCGCCCAAGGCGTTCACCAGGGGTCCCCCGGAGTTGCCGGGGTTGATGGAGGCGTCCGTCTGGATCATCCCCAGGTAGAACCCCTGGTCCTCCCCGGAGGGGATGATGTGCCGGCCCACGGCGCTGATGACTCCGGCGGTCACGGTGGGTTCGGTGTTGGAGAGGAGGTAGGCGAAGGGGTTTCCGATGGCCACGCTCCATTCGCCGATGAGAAGGTTCCGGGAAGTCCCCATGGGGGCCACGGGAAGGTTGGTCCCCTCCACCTTGAGGACGGCCAGGTCCGTGAGCCCGTCGGAGCCCACCAGCCGGGCGGGGAAGTCCCGGCCGTCGGGAAGGGTCACCCGAATCCGGTCCGCCCCCCGGACCACGTGATCGTTGGTGAGGATGTAACCCCGGGGATCGAAGATCACCCCCGAGCCGTAGCCGGCCGCCCGCCGGTAGGCCCCCGGCGGAAGGAAGAACTCGTCCCAGAGGGACATGGGGCGGATCCGCTCCTGTCGAAGGACGGCCACCCCCACCACCGCCGGCGCCACCCGGGTGGCGGCCCGGACCAGGGCCGTGGTGCGCCCGGCGTCCACGCCCTGGGCTTCCCCCCCTCCCTCCCTGAGTCCGCCTCCCACCGGTGCCTCCCGGCCGGAGTCTTCGGGGGTCTGCCCCGTCCCGACCCAGCCCGCCTCGGTCCCGCCGGGCACTTCACCCCCCTCACCGGGGCGGCTCCCCTGGATCCTGCCCCCCGGGGCCGCCATGGCCGCGAGCCGGGCGTCTGCCCCTTCGCTCCCTCCCCTGGCCTCTCCGCACCCCCCCGCCAGAAGGCCCCCTCCCAGCAGCAGCAGGCCGGTCGGCACGCCCAAGAGCTTTTTGAGGTTCGTCCTCACCGACGCTTCCTCCTTTCCACGGTGAGCCCCCCTGTGGGATCCCCCCTCCCCAGCCTCGTGTTCCCCTGGAAGCTCACGCCCCTCCTTGCCGGTCCCATCTTCCAGGGCGGGTGGCCGATCGTGTCCTCCCCCGCTAGAGGAGGGGTTTGCCGAGGGCTTTCCAGTCGCGGAGGAAGGCCTCGACCCCGTGGTCGGTCAGGGGGTGGCGGAGCATCTGCCAGAGCACGGACGGAGGGAGGGTCACGCAGTCGGCTCCCAAAAGGGCCGCTTCCACCACGTGTTGGGGGTGGCGCACGGACGCCACCAGAATCTCCGTCTCGAAGGCGTACTGGTCGTAGATTTCCCGAATCTGGGCAATAAGGCGCATGCCGTCCGACGATACGTCGTCCAGCCGACCCACGAAAGGAGAGACGAAGGTGGCGTCGGCCTTGGCGGCGAGGAGGGCCTGGAGGGGAGAGAAGCACAGGGTGACGTTGACGCCGACCCCCCGGCTTCGGAGGGTGCGGCAAGCCCTGAGGCCCTCCTCGGTCAGGGGGACCTTCACCACGATGTTGGGGTGGATTTGGGCCAGTTGTTCTCCCTCGGCCACCATTCCCGCCGCATCCGTGGCCACCACCTCGGCACTCACCGGGCCCGCCACCGCTTCGGCAATTTCCCGGAACAGTTCCCGGGGATTCCGATCCCCCGCGGCCTTGGCCAGGAGGGAGGGGTTCGTGGTGACGCCGTCGATGAGACCGGCTTCGGCGGCTCGGCGGATTTCCTCGAGATCTGCGGTGTCCAGGAAGATCTTCATGGGATCCCCAACGGTGGAGGTGGGAAAACCCTTGGGGCGCCCGGCTCCACGGGTGCGCCCCCTACGACCCCTCGGGGAGCCCAGGGATCGGAGGCGTTAATCTAGTGTTTCGTGGGCTTCGGGGTAATGCACCCGGGTCAAGAACAGGCCCTGGGGAGGGGCAGGGGGGGAGGTGCGCAAGGAGGTGGCGGGGTTGTCCAACAGTTCTGTCACCTCCTCCAAGGGCCGCCGGCCCAGGGCCACCTCCACCAGGGTCCCCACCAGGTAGCGGACCATATGGTGGAGGAAGCGGTCGGCTGTGATGAGGAAGGCCACCCCCTCTTCCCAGGGGACCCAGCGGGCCTCCTCCACCCTGCAGCGGTCCCCCCGCTCCTCCTGGCCGGCCTTGGCGAAGGCCCGGAAGCTGTGCTCGCCCCGGAGGAGCCGCGCCCCTGCCTGGAGGGCCTCCACGTTCAAGGGGCGTCCCAGGGGCCAGCACCACCGGCGATGGAAGGGAGACCTGGACCGGTGGGTCAGACCCACCTGATAGCGGTAGCTCCTGGCCCGGGCGTCGTAGCGGGGGTGGAAGCCGGGGGGAACTTCCCGGACCTCCTCCACCCACAGGTCCGGGGGGAGGAGGGCCTCGAGGGCGCGGTGAAGCTCCCGGGGCCCCCACCGGGGGGGAAGGTCCACCGCCGCCACCTGGCCGGTGGCGTGGACTCCCCGGTCGGTGCGCCCGGCGGCCAGGACCGGCCTCCGCTCCCCGGTCAGACGGGCCAGCACGCCCTCCAGCTCGCCCTGCACGGTGCGGCCGCTGGGCTGGAGCTGCCACCCCAGGAAGGCCGTACCGTCGTAGTGGAGGGTCAGGCGAAACCGCCGGAAAGGGGGGGAGACCACGCCTCCAAGCCGAGCCGGCTAGAACTTGCGGATGAGGCCCACCACCACACCTTGGACGACCACGTCCTCCGCGGGCAGGACCAGGGGCTCCATGGCAGGGTTGGCCGGCTGGAGGCGCACGCGATGACCGGCTTCCCGGTAGAGCTTCTTCACCGTGACCGCCTCGCCCCCCACCAGGGCCACCACCACGTCGCCGTCGGCGGCGGTGGGCTGGGAGGCCACCACAATATAGTCCCCGTCCTGGATGTGCTCGTCGATCATGGAGTCGCCCTGGACCCGGAGGACAAAGCACCGCTGCCCTTTGCGAACCATGTCTTCGGGGACGGCCAGGGATTCCCCGTCCGGCACCGCCTCGATGGGAGCCCCGGCGGCCACCGTCCCCAGGAGGGGGAGTTCCAGGGCCCGGGGGTAAGGGGAACCCTCGTCCACCAGCTCGATGGAGCGGCTCTCGTTGTAACTTCGGCGGATGTAGCCTTTCCTCTGCAGATTGCTCACGTGCTCGTGGACCGTGGCCAGCGAGGCGAATCCGAAAGCCCGGGCGATCTCCTCGAAACTGGGAGCGTACCCGTGCTCCTGGAGGAAACCCTGGATGAAGTCCAGAATCTGTTTCTGCCGCTTCGTGAGGGGCATGATCCGCCTCCGGTGTCAGGGGGCCCCGAAGAAGAGCCGAATCCACAATACCCGAAGGGGCCCCGAAGCGCAAGGAGCGGGGGGCTGTGGGGGGCCGGGCCTCCTCCTTCCCGGCAGGCGCACGAAAAGCCGACTTCCTCCGAACCCCTAAGGGAACGGAGGGATTGACAGCGGGGGGACTCCCCCTCCCATTTCTCTCCATGGTGAAGGCCGGCCGCATCGGGCCCGCAGGGGGTTCAGGGAAGGGCAGGGGATCCGCGCCCGACGCCGGAGCAGGCTCCGGCGCCCCGGTCCGGGCCCAGGCTCCCGGCAAGCCTTTTTCCTTTGCCCCGACCCACCTCGCGGCGCTCCTGTGACCAACCCCCCTCCCCTCGACCGACCGCAGACGCCCCCTGGCGAGACGGGGACGGCGGCTTGGGGCGACGGCTCCCCCCCTGGGGTATCCGAAGTGCGGGAGCTGTTTGTGGTCCTGGGGAAGGCCCTCCGGGCTCATCAGCTTTACGACGAGGGGAACCCCGTCTTCCAGCGGTTCTCTTCCCAGCTCGCCCAAGGTTTCCGGGCCCTCTGGCGGGGGCTGGACGCCCTGACCGTCCAGGTGGAGGAGGACCGGCTCCTCTGGGAGGGCGAGGAGGTGTATCGGAGCGCTTCCCGATCCGATTCCCTGGCCTTCCTCCTGTTCAAGGACGGGATCCGGCAGATCACCTTCCGGCAGGGGGTGGAGGTCCACGAGCTTCCGGCCCTTCTCAAGGTCCTGAACCGGGCTCGGGATCTTCGGCCCGAGGGGGATGACCTCCTCACCGTCCTTTGGGAAACCCAGCTGGAGTACGTGTCCTACGAGTTCGTGGACCTGTTGGCCGAGGGGCTGGACCTTCCCGGCCCCGGCGGAGGGAGTCCCGAGGGTCTCCAGAGGGTCTTGCAGGGGGAGCTCGGGAAGGAGCCGGAGGAAGAGGGCGAAGACGAAGAGGGCCCCCCGGGCGCCGGGGCTCCCCCCGCCGGTGTGGTTCGGCCGGAGGATTTCAACCCCACCCTCTACTCCCTCGATCCCCGGGAACTGGAGGCCCTCGGGGAGGAGCTTCGACGGGAGATGGAGCGGGACCTGAGGGCCGACGTCTTGGCGGCCCTCTTCGACCGCCTGGAAGAACCCCGCTTCCCCGGGCGCCAAAAGGAAATCCTGGAGATCTTCCGCGCCCTCCTGCCCAATCTCCTGAGCCGGGGGGCCCTGGCGGCGGCGTCTTCCATCCTGGAGGAGCTGGTGCGGCTCCTCCTGGCGGAGGGGGCCCTCCGGCCGGAGCAGCGGGCCCAGGCCGAGGCGCTCCTGGACGAGGTCAGCGGGAACGAAGCGGTGCGGGAGCTTCTCCGGGCCCTGGAGGACGGGACCTTCCGGCCGGATGTGGGCGAGCTGGCGGCGTTCCTGAGGCACCTGCGGGCCGGAGCCCTGGAGGGCCTCTTGCGGGGGGCCGAGCAGGCCCAGGACCCGGGGGTCAAGGCGGTGCTCCAGGAAGCGGTGGTGGCCACCGCCCGGCGGCATCCCCAGGCCCTGATGGCTTGTCTGGGCTCCGCCGATCCCGCCGTGGCCGCGGGGGCTTGCCGGTTGGTGGGGCGGCTGGGGGTGGCCGAGGCGGTGCCCCGGGTGGCGGCCCTCCTGGCCCAGGGGCCGCCGTCCGTGCGAGTGGCGGCGGTGGAAAGCCTTCAGGCCTTGCGGACGCCCCAGGGGGCGGCGGCCCTCCAGCAAGCCCTGGAGGACCCGGACCGGGAGGTGCGCATTGCGGCGGCTCGGGCCTTGGGGGCTTTGGGGCAACGGGCGGCGGCCCCTGCCTTTCGCAGGATCCTGGAGGGCAAGGCCCTGCGCCAGGCCGACCTTTCGGAGCAGATCGCCTTTTTCGAGAGCTACGGGCAGTTGCGGGACCCGGGGGGGGTGCGCTTCCTGGACGGGCTCCTCAATGGAAGAGGCTTCTTGGGAAGGAAGGAGGAACCGGAAATCCGAGCCTGCGCGGCCCTGGCCCTGGGGCGCATGGGCCTTCCCGAGGCCCGGCAGGCGCTCCAGCGGGCGCAAGGAGATCCCGACGCGGTGGTCCGGAGTGCCGTCAACCGGGCCCTCCGGGGGGAGGGGTAGGAAGATGAACGGCCACCTCCGGGGAGGGGAAGGCAAGGATACGAGCCGGCTCCAGGAACAGGGACGGAAGGTCCTGGGGGCCCTCTACACGGCCCTGCGGGCCCTGAAGTTCTATCCCCTGGAAAACGCGGCGGTGCAGACCGCCCTCGACGAGCTGCACGGTCTGGTGACCGCCCTGGTGGCGTCGGAAGGGGGGGTGGAAGTGCGGGTGGTGGGGGATTTCTTCTTCCTGAACGAGACCCGCCTCCGCCTGGACCTGTCCAATTATTCCGCCTTCGGAAGCTTTGCCCGGGCCCTCACCGAGCATGGGGTGGGGGCGGTGGAGGTCCTCCCAGGGATCGAACGAGGGGAATGGGCGCCCTTCCTTTCCCTCCTCCTCCGGGCCCCCCACCCGGAAGATCCCTTCCGGGGCTTCCTGGACCGCCTGTCGGGCGCCCCCATCCTCCATCTGGAGTTCCGCCCCATTCCGGAAGGCCAGGGAGGGGCCCAGGGTCTCGGGGGCCAGCAGGAGCTCGAGGCGGCCAAGCGCACCTACGCCCAATCCGTCCGCCTGGCCCGGGAGGCCCTTTCGGACCTCCGCATGGGCCGCGTGGTGAACGTCCGCAAGGTGAAGCGGGCCGTGCAGGGGATCGTGGACCAGGTGCTGGCCAACGAGCCCTCCATGCTGACCCTGACCACCTTGCGGGACTACGACGAGTACACCTACACCCATTCGGTGAACGTCTGCATCTTCAGCGTGGTCATCGGCCAGCGCCTGGGGCTTTCACGCCTCCAGCTCTACGAGCTGGGGCTGGGCGCTCTGTTCCACGACCTGGGCAAGAGCCGGATCCCTCTGGAGATCGTGAACAAGACCGAAGGTCTTACCGAGGAGGAGTGGTTTCAGCTCCAGCAGCACCCCACCGAGGGACTCTTGGCCCTGTTCCATCTGCAGGGGTTCCAGGATGTGCCGTACCGGCAGATGCTTATGGCCTACGAGCACCACATGAAGGTGGACCTCTCCGGCTACCCCAAGAACCGACGCCCCCGTCGCCCCTCCCTCTTTTCCCGCATCGTGGCGGTGGCGGACGCCTTCGATGCCGGGACCTCGGTGCGGAGCTACCAGTACCAGCCCTGGCCCCCGGACCGGGTGCTCCAGGAAATGCGCGACAACCCCAAGCGGGGCTTCGATCCCCTGATCGTGAAGGCCCTGATCAATGCCACGGGGGTGTACCCCATCGGCACCCTTTGCATCCTGGATTCTCTGGAGCTGGCGGTGGTGACGGGGGTGCACAGGGACCCGGCCCGGCTTCACCAGCCGGTGGTCAAGGTGATCTCGGACTCCCTGGGCCTTCCCTTGGCGACCCCAAGGGTGGTGGATCTGTCCGAGACCGACCCGGCCACGGGCAGACCCCTGCGGACCATCATCAAGACCGCCAACCCGGAACGCTACGGCATCCGGGTGGCGGACTATCTCCTGTAGCTCCCTCCCGCATCTGGAGGGGCCAGCCGCTCCGGCAGGCTCGGGTCGGGTCGGACGAAGAGGGTACGGACCCGCTCCGGCAGGACCACTCCGGGGGGGGACTTCCTGGGCTTCCGAACGTATTTGCGGCGGGTCCAGTCCACCGGCACCACCGCCGAATGGCGGGCGCGGGAAGCCAGCGCCGCCAGGATCGCCGCCTCCTCCAGGTCCCGGGCGGGGGGGGACCCCTCTCCCTTCCATCGGAGGATCACGTGGGCTCCGGCGGCGTCGCGGGCGTGGAGCCAGATGTCGTCCGGGTCGGAATGATGGAAGGTGAGGGCATCGTTTTCCCGGGCTCCTTTCCCGACCCGGATCTCCCTTCCGCCCGAGCTCCTGAAACTCCGATAGGGAAGCTTTTCTCCGGTCTCGGCGGGGGGGCCGTCCCTTTTCGGCCGGTGGGAGGCTGGGGCACCCTCCTCCGGGAAGGCGGCGGAGCCTTCCCCCGGATCGCCCCGTTTCAGGGCTGCCTCCAGCTCCTCCACCCGCCCCCGGGCCCGGGCCAAGAGTTCGGGAAGGCGCTCGCGGGCCGCCTCCGCCCGGGCGGCCCTCCGGAACAGGGCTTCGGCGTTCTGCAACGGGGAAAGGCTGGGGTCCAGCTCTACCCTCACCTTCTCCCCCCCGAACCCCCGGAGGACCAGCCGTCCCGCTCCCCGGGGGATCTCCCCCAGGCGGGCCAGAAGGAGGTGGGCCAGATCCCGGAGGGGCCCAGGCTCTTCCGCCGAGGCGAGCTCCTCCTCCAGGGCCCTTACCCTCCGGCGGGCCCTCTGAAGCTCCCCCTCCAGGGCTGCCCGAAGCTCGGCTTCCCTGCCCACCAGCAGGGGCCCTTCGGACCGGGCCACCTGGAGCATGGCCTCCAGAAGACTTGGCGATTGAGTGAACTTAAATCCATATAATGGATAAGGATAAGGCTGTTTACCTCTAGTTGTTTCTAGAACGCAGGGAATCGGATCTTTCAGGGTGTGGAGGCGTTTCCAGAGCTCGGGGCCCCACAGCCCGACGGCGGGGGCCGGCCAAGGGAGGGAGAGGGGGGGCAGGGGGGGGAGGGCCTCCCCGGGGGGGAGCTCTGGCCCGGGCCCCCCGCCGGGGCCCGGAACGTCCTCCGGGGCCAGGGGGGGAAAGGGGGGGGCGGCCAGGAGGGCGGAGACGTTCAGGGGGGAGGCATAGGCCAGGTGGTCCAGAACGAGGCGGGGGTCACCCGCCTCCCGGGCCGTGCGGAGAAAGGCCTCCAGGGGACTTTCTCCGGGGGCGGGTCGAGGGAAGGCCGTCCCTCTACCCGATTCCTGCCGAAGGTCCGACCCCCCTCCTGTCTGCGGGGAGAAGGTCGTTTCCAGGGCCGCCGGGGCTTCCAACCCCCACCGGGTGGAGGGTGGGGGGGGGCGGTAGGGAATGCCGGGCACCAGGGGGCGGGCGCCCTGGGGGCGGGGGTGGAGGACGCTCCGAACCATCCCCTCCTCGCCCTCCAGGATCAGGGCGTTCCAGGGGTTGCCGTAGAGTTCCACCACCACCTCCACCCGGCGGGGGGCCCCCCGTAAACGCCGGAACACGAGGCGGACCCGCCGTTCGTCGGGGGGGGCCTCCACCTCCACCAGGCGGGCGGGGACGGGGAGGGCGTCGGAAGAGGGAGTCGTCGGGGGTAGAAGGATCACCCACCCTCGGTCGGGGTGCAGGGACCAGTGGAGGGTGTCCGAGCGAAAGAACAGGGTCAGCTCCCGGCGGGCCCGGTCCAGCCGGATGGCCCGCAGTTTGGCCCGCTCCAGACGGGCCGCGAGCTCCGAAGCCAGGGCCCGGGCAAGGGGGGAGTCCCACCGGATGGCCATGGGCGAAAGCTAGGCCCAGGGCCCGGGACGGTCGAGATGGGGATGGGCCCGGGGGCGACACTGGGAGGCTTCCTTCCCCAGGGGAACGGAGGACGGCCAAGCCAGATCCACCCATCGCCCGGCCAGCGAGTTTCTTCCCCGGGGGCACGGAGGGCGTGGCGATCCGGCCGGCGGAGGGGCCCGATGGCGGAAAACCGGCGTTTGACAGGGCAAGGAGGGGGATCCTATGCTAGAAG
>JAUQOX010000085.1 GCA_030550695.1 Gemmatimonadota bacterium
GATTGCGGGGGCCCGCGCGGGGAGGGAGCCCCGGGTGGGGATGGTTTTTCGTTACAAAGCCCTAAAACCCGGAAAACTCCCCAGAGGTTCCCAGGCCGGGCTGCCGTCCCCCTTCCCAGGGCCCTTTGAGGCGACCCCCTCCGACCCGATCCACCCCCATCCCGACACCTCTGCGGACCTTCCCAGGCCGGAACCTCCCAGGCTCAAGGTGCCCTTCGAACCCTCAACGAGACCCCGACGGTCTCCAGACGCGCCAGCTCCGCCTCGGGGGTCCAGCGCCGGGCCAGGGCATAGAAGGCGAACCGCTCCACGCCTACCGCGACGGAGAGGAACGCAAGAACCCACCCCCACCACCCCAACCCTCCCCCCACCGCCGGCAAAATCGTCCCGAACAGGACCCGCACCCCCCGGATGGCCCTTCCCTTGGCCCAAAGATGCGGATGGACCGGGGCGGCCACTCCTCCATCCTCACCCCATGGCTTATGCCGCCAGAAGAAGACCAGGGCATCCAGGGCCAGCAGGATCCAAAAGGGGTGGGTATCCACGGTGGAAAGGGCCGCCGGCGAGGGCGACGGACCACCGGCAGAGACGGCGGACAAGAGCCACCACGCCACCCACCCCCACAACCCCCCTTGCACGAGGGGCTGCCAGGGGGCCCAGCCTCGCCAGGCATGTTGATGGCGGAAACGGTAGACCCACCCCAGACTCAGGAGGGCCATGACGCAGAGGGGCGGCGCCAGGAGAGCCGCCACCGCACCCAGAGGTCCTCCTTGAGACCCCAGGGCAGCGCCCGTGCTCAGGAGAAAAGCTCCCGCCAGGATCGCCACCTCGGCACTCAGGGCACTCCGGCCAAAGCCTCGAAGGGCCCGCCACGCCCTACGGGGGCGTCCAAGATGGCCGAGGGACACCACGAGGCCCAGCCCCAGGGCCAGGCCGGTGGCCAAAGCCGGAACTCGGGAAAGGCCTTCCCAGAGCCCGCGCAGACCGCCGCCTTCCCCACCCCCGAAGACCCATCGCACCAACGGGCTTGCTCCCAAGCCGGCCCCTGCGACCGCCAGAGCGGAGAAGACCACCAGGGGGACCTCGTGGAAAGAAGAGGGGGATGGGCCCAGCTCAAGGGGAGCCCCCCCCCCGGCCGCCCCGGGCCGGGACGACCCAGCCTCTTCCCACCGTAGGGCCGCTTCCCCGCGACGCCCCCACCTTGGGAGGGCCAACCAAAAAGACGGATCGGCGGCGGCGGGGTCGCGGAAGCCGGGCAGGGAGGCGGCCGGGAGGAACCGGGGGGGGACTTCCGCAAACGCCGATGCGGACGAAAGGGCTTCCGTGGGGCAAGCCGCCACACAAGCGGGCTGGTGGCCTCCGTCGAGGCGGGGCAGACACAGGTGACACTTCGTCATCACCCCCTCGTCCTCTGCATAGGCCGGAGCCCCGAAAGGGCAGGCCATCTCGCAGTAGCGGCATCCCAGACAAGCTTGGCCATCCAACCAGACCAGGCCGTCGGGGCGCTGCCGCAGGGCGCCGGAGGGGCACGCTCGGACACAGGGGGCCCTCCGGCAGTGATGGCAGGCCAGGGAGAGATGCCATGTGGGCCAGCGAGGGTCCCGCCGTGGGTTGAAGGCCGCCAAGCGCCTCCATTGGAGGCTCGGGCCCAAGCGGTTCTCGTTTCGACATGCCACGACACAAGCGCCACACCCCACACAGCGGTCCAGATCCAGCAGGAAGCCCGCCCGCGCCGCCGGTCCCCCCTCGGCCCGCTGCCCACCCGGAAAAGCTCCGCTGACGAAGGTGGCCTCCATCCCCGCCGCGTTCGAGGCCACCCACCTCATGCCTTCTCCACCTCCACCCGGCACTCGTAGAACGTGGCCCCCCAGCCCATATCCGTAACGCCGTCTGAGGTCAAGAAGTTCATCCATGGATCCTCGGGAACGGAGCGACCCTCGATCACATGGACCACCCCCGGCCGGAGGCCGGGGGTGAGTCGCACCTCCAGCTCCACACTCCCCCGCTCGTTCCGGACCTTGGCCCGGTCCCCGTCCCCAAGACCCCTGGCCGCTGCGTCCAGGGGATGCATCTCCAGCACTCTCCGCCGCTCCACCTGGCGGATGCTGGACAGGTTGCCGAACTGGGAGTGGATCCGCTCCCGGGTCTTGCAGGTGAGGAGCTGCAGGGGGAACTCCTCCCCAGGGCCCCCAGGAGCCCCCTCCTCCAGAGGCGGAAAATCGGGAACCGGATCCACCCCCCACAACCGAGCCGCCTCTTCCGAAGTGAATTCCACCTTGCCGGAAGGGGTGGTGAACGTCCCGTCGGCCCAGGGCACGTCTCCCCGCCCACCCAAGATCAGAGGGCGCTCACGGAGCTCCTCGAGCCGGTCCTCGGCCCCCTCCGGGAGCATGGCCCGGAGGCGTTCTTCGGGGTCCACGTCGAACGCCCCGGTCTCGAAACCGAAGCGGAGACACATCTCCCGCCAGATCTCCGTTTCCGTGCGAACTTCTCCCGGCGGGTCCACCACCTTTTGCCTGAGCTGGACGTAGGGGTGCCAATACGCCGTGACCAGATCCTCCTCCTCGAAGAGGGACTTGGCGGGGAGGACGAAATGGGCCTCCCGGGCCGTGTCGGTCAGGAACTGATCCACCACCACCAGGAGCTCCAGCTTCCGCAGGCCTTCCAGGACCCGGGCCGTGGAGGGATGCTGGCTCACGGGGTTTGCCTTCTCGATCCACGCCGCCCGGAGCGGCGGGTCTTCCAAATGAAGCAGGCTCCATCCCAGGCGGGAGGTGGGGAAAGACCGGAGCGGGCCGACCGGTTCGGGGGGAAGATTCGGGGGAGGCCGCAGGCAGTGGCTGGCCAGGTTGGCGTACTGCCACCCCCCTCCCGGCACTCCGAGGTTCCCCGTAAGGGCAGGCAGCAGACACACCGCCCGGATGGTCTGGCCGGCACGGCTATGGCGCTGGAGTCCGAAACCGGCGATGAGAAGGGCCGGCTTCACCGTGGCATAGCTTCGGGCCAGGGTGCGGATCACCTCCGCGGGGACTCCCGTTATGGCCTCCACCTTTGCCGGCGGATAAGCCCTGACTCGCTCCCGGTAGGCCTCGAATCCCCAGGCATGCGCTTCCAGAAAGGCTCGGTCCTCCAGGCCCTCCTCCAGGATCACGTGGCCCAGGCCCAGGGCCAGGGCCCCATCCGTCCCCGGCACGGGCTGTACGTGGAGATCGGCGGCATCGGTGGTGTCGGTACTGCGGGGGTCGATGACCGCCAGGCCGGCCCCCCGCTCCCTGGCCTCGAGGATGAGGCGCCACTGATGCACGTTGGTCTCGGCCGGGTTATGCCCCCACACCAGGATGAACCGGCTATCCCGGGTCAGGACCGGGTGGTTGTGGAGGTTCGCCCCAAAGGTAAGGCGGGCGGCCTCCAGCCCCGCCGGCCAGCAAAGATCCCCGTGGGCCCGGGTCGGCCCCCCGAACGGCCGCCAAAAGGCCTCGGCCAGGGCCCCCAGGGCGCCGTGGCTCCCCGAGCCCTCGTAGTAGAGGACGGCCGCGGGTCCCCACTCCGACCGGATGCGGGAAAGCCTGGAGGCGATCTCCTCCAGAGCAGTGTCCCAGGAGACCTCCTGAAACCCCCCTCCTTTCCTTCTGCGGAGGGGTTTCAACAGCCGGTCGCGGTGCAGTTGACGTTCCACATAGGAGAGACCCTTGAGGCACACCTTACCCGCAGTAGCCGGATTCTCGGGATCTCCCTCCACTGCCACCACCCTCATCCCTTCTACCGTTACCAGCATCCCGCAGGTACAGTAGCAGTTCCGCGGGCAGACGGTGCGGATCACCCGCCGCGCTGGGGAAGGAGTTTTCACCGGGGCCTCCACAACGTCTCCCGGAGATCAGGCCGGCTCCACCCGCACGGGAATGGCTTTCAGCTCCGGCGTGTGGGTCACCGGATCGTAGCCTCCCCCCGTGAGCACGTTGATGGGAACCTGGCTGAAGGCAAACGAGGCGAACACCGTCCCCCTGGGGGAACGAGGGTTCGCCTGGACCCTGATCCGGATACTCCCGCGACGGCTGGTGACCCTAGCCCACCCCCCATCCTGCAACCCCCAAGCCTGCACATCGGAGGGGTGGACCTCCAGGGTCTCTTCCGCCAAGAGGTAGTCCAAGCCTCCAGCCCGCCCCGTCTGGGTGCGGGTATGGTACGCGGGAAGACGACGGCCGGTGGTGAGCCAGACGGGGAATTCCGGCGATACGAATTCTTCCGGGTCGCGATAGCGGATAATCTGGAACACACCCCTCCCGGCGGCCGGACCGTTCTCGTGAAGGCGGGGCGTGCCCGGATGGTCCGGCGAAGGCACCGGCCAGTGAAGCCCCGGCCCCTCGGAGATTCTCCTCCAGGAAAGGCCTCGGTAGTTGGGGATCAGGGAACAGGCCTCGTCGAAAACCTCGCCGGCATCTTTCCATCCGAAGCCCGGAATTCCCAGGCGTTGGGCGATCTGCGCCACGATCCACCAGTCGGGGCGGGCTTCCCCGTAGGGGGGCACCGCCGCCCGCACCCTCTGCACCCGACGCTCGGTGTTGGTGAAGGTGCCGTCGGTTTCCGCCCAGGAGGTGGCGGGAAGGACGACATGGGCCAAATCGGCCGTCTCCGTGCGGAAGATGTCAATGACCACCAGGTGATCCAGGGAGCGGAGGGCCCGTTCCACCCGCAAGGCGTCGGCATCGGACACCAGGGTGTTTTCCCCGGCGATGATCATGGCCCGAATTCGATGGCCGGCCTCTTCGATGGCCTGGATCTTCGTAAGGCCCGGCTCGCCGTCCATGGGACGCCCGTAGGCCTTCTCAAACATCTCCCGGGCCCGCGGATCCGTCACCTTCTGGGGCCCCGGGAAGCTGTTGGGCGTAGCCCCCATGTCACCGGCGCCCTGCACGTTGTTCTGGCCCCGCATGGGGTTCAAGCCGGTCCCGGGCCTGCCCAGGTGACCGGTCATCAGGGCCAGATTGGAGAGACACATCACGTTGTCCACACCGCTGGCGTGCTCGGTGATCCCCAGGGTGTAGTAGATGGCACCCCGCTGGGCGCTGGCGTACCAGACGGCGGCCTTTTCGATGTCTTCCGCCGCTACCCCGGTCACGGATGCGGCCCACCGGGGCGTGAAGGCGCGGATATGCTCGAAGAATGCCTCGGCGCCGGTGGTAAACCTTTCTACAAACTCCCAGTTCACCAGGCCCTCGCGATGGATGACATGGGCCATGGCCAGAAGCAGGGCAGCATCCGAGCCGACCCTGAGGGGTAGATAGAGATGAGCCAGTTCCGCCAGCTTGATCCGCCGGGGGTCGGCGACGATGAGGCGAGCTCCCCGGGCCACCGCGCGCTTCAATCGCGTGGCCGCGACCGGGTGGGCTTCCGTCATGTTGGTCCCGATGGCGAAGATCACCTCGGGCCACTCCATATCGGCAAGGGGGTTCGTCATCGCCCCCTGACCCAGTGTTGCCGCCAGACCGGCGACTGTGGGGGCGTGTCAGGCACGGGCACAGTGATCGATGTGGTGTAACCCCCAACCTGCTCGCATGAGCTTTTGCAGGGCGTAGGCTGCCTCGTTGGGCGCCCTCCCGGAGGCCACACCGTAGACCGCCTCCCGGCCGAACTTCTCCACCACCTCCCTAAGACCCCTGGCGGCTTCATCCAGCGCTTCGTCCCAGGTGGCGGGCACCAAGTCCCCCGCGCGATTCCTCACCAACGGGGTCGCCAGACGCTCCTCGTGCTGCACGAAGTCCCAGGCGTATTGGCCCTTGACGCAAAGGGCACCCATATTGGCTGGCCCGTCCATGGCGGGCTGTAATCCCACCATGGTTCCGTTGCGGGTAAGCACATCCACGCTGCAACCTACGCCGCAGTATGGACAGATCGTGCGTGTCTTCTTCGTCTCGCCGGGAACCTGTCGACGGGTCAAGGCCTTACGGTCCGCCAGAGCCCCGGTGGGGCACGTCTGCACACACTGTCCGCAGAAGGTGCAGGACGAAGCCTTCAGGAAACCGTCGAACTCTACAGCAATGCGGGTATGGAATCCTCGGTGGATGACCGAGATGGCGTGGTCGCCCTGTTGTTCCGCACACACCCGAACGCAGCGGTAGCAGGAGATACAGTTGTCGTAATCGCGAAGGATGAAGGGGTTCGGATCTTCCGGGCGGCTCCGGCCCGAGCGCTCCCCGGCGAACCGCCCGGTGCGGGCCCCATAGCGATCCACCAGACGACGGAACTCCTGGGAGGAGTAGCCGGAGAGGGGATCCACATCCACCTCGCGGTTCTCCGAGACCAACATTTCCAGCAGAATCCTCCGGTAGGCCTCCAGGCGCTCGCTGGTGGTCCGCACCACCATTCCCGCCGCCGCGGGAAGGGTACACGACGCCACGGGCTTACCCCATCCCTCCACCTCCACCGCGCACAAACGGCACCCTCCGAAAGGTTCCAGTCGAGGGTCGAAACAAAGGGTGGGGATGGACCGTCCGTGACGGGAAGCCACCTGATAAACGGTCTCCCCCGGGGTGAAGGACACCAGCTCCCCGTCCAGGATCAGGCGAGGTGGGCCTTGGTCGTTCCCTTTGGCATTCCCTTGTCCGCTCATGTCCTAACCCTCCAGGTGCCGCGCCACCTGCCCGGGAAAGTACCGGAGCAAGCTCTCCGTGATGAGGGGCGCAGCCTGTCCCAGACCGCAAGCGCTCAGATCCTTCATCACCTCTCCCAGGTCCCGGACCTCATCCAGCCAGGCTCGGAGCTCCCGAGGCCCCGCCCGACGGGACAGCCTCTCCACGAGCCGCTGAGTTCCGATCCGACAGGGGAAGCACTTTCCGCAGGACTCTTCGGCAAAGAACTCCATGGCCATCCTGGCTACCGCCATCATGTCCCGGGAATCGTCGAAGACCATGACTCCCCCCGCCCCCAGGAAGGAGCCGAGGGCCCGCAGGCTCCCCTCGTCCAAGGTCACCTCCAGGGCCTCCCCCCCCAAAAACCCCCCCGAGAGGCCCGCCATGGTCACAGCCTGGAAGGCGCGGCCCGGAGGCGGCCCACCGGCCCACTCGTAGAGAAGCTCCGCGAGGGAAAGCCCCAGGGGGACTTCGTAATTTCCCGGCCGGGCGATATCCCCGGACAAGGAGATGACCTTCGCTCCCCCCTTTCCGTCCCTCCCCAGGCTCCGATACCAAGCGGGTCCCCGTTCCAGGATGTGGGGTACGCTGGCCAACGTTTCCACGTTGTTCACCACGGTCGGCAGTCCCTCGAACCCGTGGGTCACCGGATACGGAGGGCGGTTGCGAGGGAACGGATGCTTCCCCTCCAGGGAGTTCAGAAGGGAGGTCTCCTCTCCGCACACGTAGGCCCCGGCTCCCCGGCGCAGGTGGATGCGGAACGAGAATCCGGAACCGAGCACGGCCTCTCCCAGCACCCCTTCCGCCTCGGCTTCCCGGATCGCGTCTTCCAGGATCCGGAAGGTTTCGGGGTACTCGTAGCGGAGGTAGAGGATCCCTCGGGTGGCACCGGCGGCGTAGCCGGCCAAGGCCATTCCTTCCAGGACCGCATGGGGATCGTGGTCCAGAAGGGCCCTGTCCTTGAAGCAGCCGGGCTCTCCCTCGTCGGCGTTGCAGACGATGGTTTTGGGCCCGCCGGGCGCTTCCCGCACGGCTTGCCACTTTTTCCAGGTGGGGAACCCTGCCCCCCCCTTCCCCACGAGACCGCTGGCACGAACCTCCTCGAGGACCTGCTCCGGAGGGGAAGCCAAGGCCCGGGCCAGGGCTTCGTACCCCCCGGTGGCCCTGTAGCCCGCCAGGCCCTTGCCGCTCCGTTCCCGGATGAGGCGGAAGACACACGTCTCGACCCCTGGAGGGTGGGGAGGGGGGAGGGGAGAAGGTCGTCTCTCCCACGGGCGGCCCGGGCGAGCGATCCAGGTCTCGCCGTTCTTCAGGACGGGGATGGGATCGTCGCACCGGCCGGCGCAGGGCATGGGACGGGCCCCCTCGGGCCCAAGGGCCTCCAGCACCTCCCAGGCCCCCCGGAGAGCGCACACCGGCCCCGTGCACACCCGGGGAGACGCCCCGCCGCCCTTGTCCCGGGCCAAGTGGTGATAGAAGGTGACTGTGCCGTAGAGTTCGGCCAGGGGGATACGGAGCTCTCTGGAAACAACCCGAAGGGCCTCCTCCGACAGATAGCCGTCCCGCTCCTGAAAAGCGTGCAAGACAGGAAGGAGAGGGGCCGGTTGGTCCCTCCAGCGGGCCAGGATCTCCTCGTTGCTGGACCCTTCCATGGAACCCATTCCCATCAGAGGGTCTCCCGGACCGGGTGTGGTCCCGGCCTCGAGAATCAAAGGATGATGGCGAGGGGGAGGAGCACCACGTAGCCCAGGACAAGGAGAAGGGGCGCGGCGGTCACAGACCCCTGGGCCAGCAGCACGAACCCCAGCACCACCGCCCCGATCCCCAGGGCACCCAAGATTCCGTTCACCGCCGAGAACTGCAGGGGTGCTCTTTCCCTGGCGGCATCGTTTCCGGTTTGCAATCGCTTCTTTGCCATGGCGCACGAATCCTACCCTGCATCCTTCCGGCCGGTCAATCCCCCGGCGGCCCGGCGGGCCTTTCGGGCTCCTTCCAGAAATCCGGTCGGTCCGGCGGCTCCCCTGCCCGCAGACGAGCCAGGGCCAGCCGATTGCGGTGCCTCCGGACCCGTACCAGGCCCAAGAGCACCAACCCCAGGAAGAGCCAGAAGACCGTGGAATGGGAAAGGACGAAGAGCCAACCGTACCGGCGCCTCACGTATCGCCGCCAAGCCGTCTCGAAGCGATCCACCGGCCATCCGAAGACCTCCTGGAAGGCCTCGGGAAAATTCCCTTTTTCCACCCACCGGCGAAGAAAGACCTCCAGACCCCGCTCCCCGCTCTCCCGCACCAGGTACTCCATAGCGGTGGCGGCCAGAAGGTAGGCGACTTCTGCCGACCTCCGATCCCTGGGCCAATCCAGGGAGACGGAATCCAGAGGGGGGGCCCTTCTCAGGGCAAAGGCGATCCGCAACCGCCACCCCTCCCCTCCGCCCCACCCGCCGGAGGCCCATTGCGCATAGCCCTCCTCGAACCACATGGGGGCTTGCAGGCCCCCCGTCCACTGGTACAGGGCCAGATGGGCCCACTCGTGCCGCAGGATGCGCGCTTCCTCCCATGGGGAGCGCCCGCCATCGGCCCGGGAAAACGCCGGAAGAAGGATGAGGTTCCGAGAAGGAAGGGCCAAGGCGGCACTCCATTCCGGGGGCGCTCCGCCGGCCAGGGAATCCCACACAGCCCGGGAGGGGGCCAAGACCACCCTCACCCCGCTGGGCAACCCCTCCGGGAGGCCCGGAAGGGGCGGAGCGCCCTCGAGATGGGCCAAGATCCGGCGCATGCCCGTCGAATCGCCGGGACGGCCGACCACCTCCACCCTCCTTCCCCGCAGGACCAGCCATTCGGCCGGATTCGTCTTGCCCGCTGCTGCCGGCGCCGAGGGCCATACCCCCACACACGAGGGCAGAAGAAGGAAGACCACCGTCCTCCCCACCTCGCGGATCACGAGCCTCCGTTCCCCTCCCAAGGGAGCGATCCCCTCGTCCTTTCAGAATGCCGCCAAACGGAGAAGATGGTCCTGGGCCGCAAGGTTTTTGGGGTTGAGCTGCAGGGCCCGCCGAAGGAGGAGGATCGCCGTGGACTTGTCAGCCTCCGCCAGGGCGATCTCGCCCAGCTTCACGTACACGTCGTCTCCCAAGGCAGGGTTCAACTTCACGGCCCGCTCGTAGTGCGCCCGGGCCCCCATCCGGTCGCCCCGCCGAAGCGCCTGATCCCCCAGATTCTTGTGGGCCTGGGGCGGCGGGTCCGGGGTGGCGGCCACGGCCCGCAGGAAGTATTGCTCCGCCGCCTCATGGTCCCCTTTGACATCCAAAACCACCCCGGTATTCACCAAGATGGCCGGCTCGTCGGGATGGAGCTGGAGCCCCTCCCTCCCCAAAGCCACCGCCTCTTCCGCCTGGCCTGCCGCCGCCGCCGCCAGCACGGCGTAGGCGAAGAACGGTGCCGGGGGGGGTTGGTTCCCCAGGTCCCTCCGAAACTTCTTGAAGCTGGCGTAGGCTTCCTGGGCCCGGCCCAACTTCCACTCCACGATCCCCCGGGCCAGGCTGAGGCCTGCATCGTCAGGCCTCACCTGGGCCGCCTCCGCCAGGACCCGCAAAGCCTCTTCCAAGTGTCCCAACAGTTCCAGGGAGAGGGCCCGATTCCGGAGAACTCCGTAGCGCGACGCCTCTTCAGGCGCCATGGCCGAAAAATGCTGGAGGGCCTTCTCCGGCTCCCCGTTCCTCAGGGCGATCAGACCGAGGCGGAAACGGGCCAGGCCGTGGCCGGGATCCGCCCGCAGAACCTCCTCGAAGGCCCGGCTTGCGTCCTCCAGCATCCCCGCCCGGTAAAAGGCCTCTCCCAAATTCAGGTGCCGCAGGACGTCGGCATCCTCCCGGCCCCCCATCCCCTCCGTCTTTCTCCCCACTTCCTGTACGAAGCCCGCCTGGATGAGTTCGTACAGGGCCTTGCCGGTTTCGAACTCCACCAGACCGGATTCCTGGACGAGTTCGTGCACGGTGCGGGTCCCGTCCAGCAACGGCAAAAGCTTCTCCTGGTTCTTGGAGAGCTCCAGCCCTTCTTCGCCCCGGGGATCCCTCACCAGCTTGAAGACCATGTCCATGGAGGGGATCTTCCGCTCGATGAGGGTCCACTCGTCCACCCTCCGGGCGCCCTCCATGAGGAGGGCGTCGGCGTTCAAGGAAACCAGGAAAACGCTCCGCTCGTCGGGGAGTTCGTCCGGCTTGAAGTGGAAGGTGCCTTGGCTCCAGGTGAAGAGGTGGTAGACGGCTTCTTCGATCTGAACCGTGATCCATCGCTCCAGCTCCTCCTGGCTGAGAGCCCCCATCTCCACGAGGATCTCCCCCAGTCGCTTGCCACCCCTGCGGGTCTGCTCTTCCATGGCTCGCACAAGGTCCTCCCGTGGGATGACCCCGTTGCGTA
>JAUQOX010000086.1 GCA_030550695.1 Gemmatimonadota bacterium
CTGGAGGGTTACTTCCCGGGGACACGTCTTTCCCTTCCTCCCCAGGAAAGCCAGAAGGCCCTCCAGATCTCGCCCGTAAGCCGCGACCGTCCGAGGGGCGAGCCCCCGCTCGAAGGCCAGAAAGTCCAGGAAGGGCTCCCTCAGGAAGGAATCCTCCCCACCCCCCCTCATCGGTCCTCCTCCTGTCCTTCTTTCCTCTCCCTCGACCCCAACCACCACCACGCGCCCACAAGACCGAGGAGAAGCACCGCCAGGCCCATGAGGACCAGGTTCGTGTTCTTCACGAATTCCAGGATGGCCGGCAGGTTTCTCCCGGCCTGCAGCCCCAGCCAGGTGAGGGCCCCATACCAGAGCCCCGAGGCCAGGAACAGCGGAGGGGCCACCCGGTGGAAAGGCTGTTCCGTCACCCCGGCAAAAACCGGAACCACCGCCCGGAACCCAGGAACGAAGCGGGCCAGAAAGACCGCCCAAAGGCCGTAACGCTGATAGAAACCCGCCAGTTTCCGGATCTGGTGGGGCTTGAGGAGCCGCCGGCCGGCGCCGACCTGGAAGAACGGCATCCCGAAACGCCGGCCTGCGTAGAATACCCCCAGAGCACCGAGGGTGCTGGCCATCCAGGTGGCCAAAAACACCCACGCAGCACCTGCCCTCCCCGTGGCGGCCAGAAACGCCCCCAGGACCACGAAGGTGTCCGCAGGCACGGGGGGGAAGATGTTCTCCAGCGCGGCGCCTCCCGCCAACAAGGCATAGAGGAGGAGCGGAGCTTTCCCCTCCAGGAAGGGGAGCCATTCCGTCATTCCCCTGCCCCCGCTCCGGATCCCATTGCCCGCCCCTCCGGCCCTCAGGCTCGGGAATTCACCCCGGGCGGTCCGGCCCCGAGCTCTCCACCAAGGCTACCGCAAACACCGCCAGCCCCTCACCCGCACCGATCCACCCCATCCCTTCGTTGGTCTTCCCCTTGATGGAGACGGCGCCGGGGGAAACCCCCAAGACCTGCGCCACCCGCAAGCTCATGGCCGGGGCATGGGGGGCGATGCGGGGTCTCTCACACACCACCACCACATCCACGTTCACCGGGCGGTATCCCTTGTTTGCCAGCATGTCCACGGCCCGAGCCAGCAGCATCAAGGAATCCGCATCCTTCCATTCCGGGTCCCCCGGCGGGAAGTGACGGCCCACATCGCCCTCCGCCACAGCCCCGAGAAGGGCGTCCACCAGGGCATGGGCCACGGCATCGCCGTCGGAGTGCCCCGCGAGGCCCGGCTCCCCTGGGATGGCCACCCCTCCCAAGATGAGCGGCCGTTCGGGGTCGAATCGGTGAGAGTCGTAGCCGAAGCCCACCCGCATGTGTCGCGCCTGCCTGAGGGACAGTTAGAAAAAAGGCGGACCGCTAAGCCCGCCTACGCCGAACTTCCGTTGTCGGTAGGCCGACCCTCCAAACGCTAGTCCTCCCACCGACGGATCACCAGGGCTACGTTGTGTCCTCCGAAGCCGAAGGAATTCGTCATGGCCACCCGTACCGGCCGATCCACGCTCCGGTTGAAGGCATAGTCGAGATCGCACTCGGGATCGGGCTGGGAGAAGTTGATGGTGGGAGGAATCTTCCCTTCCCGGGCCACCAGGGCCGTGATCACGGCCTCCAGAGCCCCAGCGCCTCCCAGAAGGTGGCCGGTCATGGATTTCGTGGAACTCACCACCAGGCGATAGGCGTGTTCCCCGAACAATGACTTGATGGCCTTGGTCTCGGTGACGTCGTTGTGGGGGGTGGAGGTCCCGTGGGCGTTGATGTAATCCACCTCTTCCGGAGCCACACCGGCGTCTTGCAGGGCAAACGCCATGGCCAGCCGGGCGCCCACACCCTCCGGTTCCGGTGCCGTAATGTGATAGGCGTCGCCGGTAGCACCGTAGCCCACCACTTCGGCCAGGATGGGCGCACCCCGGGCGAGGGCGTGCTCCAAGGTTTCCAGGACCAAGGCAGCCGCCCCCTCGCCGATGACGAAACCGTCCCGGGAGGCGTCAAAGGGCCGGCTCGCTCCCTGGGGATCGTCGTTGCGGGTGGACATGGCCTTCATGGCCGAGAAGCCGGCGATGCACAGGGGGGTGATGGCCGCCTCCGTCCCGCCGGTGATCATGATGTCGGCGTCCCCCCTCTGGAGGATCCGAAAGGCATCTCCGACGGCGTGCGCGCTGGAGGCACACGCCGACACCGTGGCGTAGTTGGGACCCTGAGCACCGTAGCGAATGGAAAGAACCCCGGCGGCCATGTCCGGAATGAACATCGGCACAAAGAACGGGCTTACCCTCTTGGGCCCCTTGGCAATGAGCACCCGGGTCTGCTCCTCGAAGGTGTACATCCCCCCGATGCCGCTCCCGAACACAACTCCGAAGCGGTCGGCCCTGAGCTTGGCCCGGCTCTCGGGTGTGCCCAGACCCGCATGGGTCATGGCCTCCTCGGCCACCGCCACCGCGAATTGGACGAATCGGTCGTTCCGCTTCACCTCCTTGGCATCCAGGTACCTTCCCGGATCGAAGCCCTTCACCTCACAAGCGATCCGCGTGGCGTAATCCTCGGTGGCTTCGAACTGGGTAATGGGACCAGCCCCGCTCCTGCCTTCCAGCAGAGCTTGCCAGGTGGTGGCCGTATCGTTCCCCAAAGGCGTCACCAGGCCCACGCCCGTGATCACGACACGGTTTTCCGCACCCCTACGTGGAATCGGCATCTTCCGCGTTCCCAAGGGCGGGAGGCCGCCTCAGCCAAGACGCTGCTTGAGGTACGCGATGGCATCACCCACGGTACGGAGCTGCTCGGCATCCTCGTCGGGGATGTCCACCCCGAACTCTTCTTCGAAGGCCATGACCAGTTCCACGGTGTCCAGCGAGTCGGCCCCGAGATCTTCCACAAAAGAAGCCTCAGGCGTCACCTTCTCCGGGTCCACTCCCAGCTCGTTGATGATGATCTCTTTGACCTTGGCTTCGGCGCTGTCCGACATCCGTTCCCCCCTTGCGAGATGAAGATCGACCTAGCCTGCGACCCTATGACCACCGTGGGACGGCGGAGCGCTACCCGGCCATGACCATGCCACCGTCCACGGCCAATACCTGACCTGTAATGTAGCGAGCCCGTGGCCCAACCAGGAAGCGTACCACCCCGGCCACGTCCTCCGGCTCCCCCAAGGTTCCCAGGGGGATACGGGCCTGGAGACCCTCGACGACCTCCGTCGGCAGCTTCTCGGTCATCGCCGTCCTGATGAACCCCGGCGCGACGGCATTGCACCGGATCCCTCGAGAGGCCAGCTCCCGGGCTACGCTCTTGGTGAAACCCAGCAGGCCCGCCTTGGACGCCGCGTAGTTCGCCTGTCCCGCGTTTCCCATGAGCCCGATGACCGAGGCAATGTTCACGATGGCCCCCTTCCGCCGCTTCATCATCCCCCGGACCGCCGCCTTGGTCACCAGGAAAACGCCCTTCAAATTGACCGCCAAGACCCCATCCCACTCCTCCTCGCTCATGCGCAACAGGAGGTTGTCCCGGGTGATCCCCGCATTGTTCACCAGGATGCTGAGAGGCCCCACCTCCACCTCCACCCTCTCCACGACAGCCTGGACCTCCGAGGCATTCCGCACGTCGGCCGAATAGCCACGGTGCCCCTCCCCGGGAAGGGAAGCCGCCGCCGAATCCACGGTGGCCGGATCCACGTCCACCACCGCCACTTTGGCCCCTCCCAGGGCCAACTCCCGGGCAATGGCCAGCCCAATGCCCCGGCCGGCTCCCGTGACCAAGGCTACTTCGCCCCGGAGTTCAGAGCCCTCCACCGCCGGCATCTCGGTCATCCGCTACCCTCCCAACCGATCCAGGTCCTTTGGGTTCCCCACGGACATGCAGGGGATCTCCGGTACCACCCTTTTGGTCAGCCCGCAGAGCACGGAGCCGGCTCCTACCTCCAAAAAACGGTCGGCCCCCTGCTCCACCATGTTCCGCAAAGATTCAGCCCAGCGCACCGGTGAAGTGAGTTGTTCCACCAAGAGGTTCCTGGCCTGTTTCCCCTCCAGAACCGGCGCGGCCGTCACATTCGAGTACACGGGGTAGGACGGGTCGAAGAAGTCTAGAGCTTCCAGGGCGACCCGCAATCCCTCCCGGGCAGGCGCCATGAGGGGCGAATGGAAAGCTCCCGACACCGCCAGAGGGAGCACTCGCTTGGCCCCCGCCTCCCGGGCCAGGGCCATGGCCCTCTCCACCCCTTCCACCTCCCCGCTCACTACGACCTGGCCCGGCGCGTTATAGTTGGCCGGGACGCAAACTTTCCCCATCTCCTGGACCATCCGGCAAATCTCGGCGACCGCGGCATCCTCCAGCCCGAGGACAGCTGCCATGGTCCCGGGCCGCTCCACGCCGGCGGCGTACATGAGTTCCCCCCGGATCCGCACCGCCCTGAGGGCGTCGGGGAAAGAGAGAGTTCCGGCCGCGGCGTGGGCGGTGAACTCGCCCAAAGAATGACCCGCCGCCATTCCACCCTGCCCCGGCACCCCTTGACCCAAGACGCGAAGAACCGCCACGGAGTGCACCAGAAGGGCTGGCTGGGCGTTGCGGGTCAGGACCAATTCCTCCGCGGGCCCCTCCCACATCAGGCGGGAAAGGGCTGTGCCCAGCAGGTCGTCGGCCTCTTCAAAGACCAGCCGCGCTTCGACAAAGGCCTCCGCCAAGTCCTTGCCCATTCCCACGAATTGCGAGCCCTGGCCGGGAAACAACAGTGCAGTCGCCATTCTTTCACCTCCCACGCCCCCAAACCCAGCCTAGAGCCGGAGGGTCATCCCCGACCAGGTGAACCCCGCCCCGAAGGCCACGGCCAGGACCAGCGACCCGGGCCCCACCACCTTCCTCTCCAGCGCCTCGTCCAGAGCCACCGGAATGGAGGCGGAGCTCATATTTCCGTATCGGTCCACGTTCACGTAGACCTTCTCTTGGGGGATCCCGGCATACTTGGCGGTGGCATCGATAATCCGGAGATTGGCCTGATGCGGTACCAGAAGGTCAATGTCCGCTCCGGTGAGGCCCGCCCGGGAAAGGGCCAGGTCCGCACCTTCCGCCATGGAACGCACGGCGTTTTTGAACACCTCCCGGCCGGCCATCTTGACGAAGTGGTCCTTTCGATCCAAGACCTCGTGGGTCATGGGAACGAGGGCCCCTCCGGCTGGCCGATAGAGAAGATTGGCCAGGGTGCCGTCCGACTTGTGATGGCTGGAGAGGATCCCCCGGTCCCCGCTGGTCCTCCGCAACACACCGGCCCCCGCCCCATCCCCGAACAGGACACAGGTGGCCCGGTCTTCCCAGTCTATGATGGCACTCATCTTCTCCGTCGCCACCACCAGAGCGATCTCCCCCCGCCCCGCTGCGATGTATCCCTCGGCCACCGACAGGCCGAACAGCCATCCCGGACACGCTGCCGAAATGTCGAAGGCCATGGCGTTGGAGGCCCCGATGAGAGCTTGAATATCGCAGGCCGTGGAGGGCAGCCACCGGTCGGGAGTAGCGGTGGACACCACAAGGATGTCCACTTCCCCCGGCTCCACGCCGGCTTTGGCCATGGCTCGACGAGCTGCCTCAGCCCCCATGAAGGCTGCACCCTCGTCCGGCCCGGCGATGCGCCTTTCCCGGATTCCGGTACGCTCCCGAATCCACTCGTCGGAGGTGTCCACCATCCTCTCGAGGTCCTGGTTGGTGAGGATCCGCTCGGGGAGATAGCGGCCGGTTGCCACCAACTCCACCAGGGGACGCGGCTTCTTGACCATTGGGCTTAGACCGTGATTCCGTTCTCCCGGGCCAGTTCCCGGGCCATGTGAGAAACCATCCCCGACCGGATGGCCTCTGCCGCCACGCCGATGGCATTGCGGATGGCCCTGGCCGGAGACGCCCCGTGCATGATGATGGTGACTCCGTTCACTCCCAAGAGGGGGGCACCTCCGTACTCCGCATAGTCGAGCACCCGAAAGATCTCATCCAACTTGAGGGACTCCGCGTGCTGGGCCTGGAGTTCCCTCTTCAACAGACCGATGACGAACTCCGCCACCGACTCATAGAACTTGAGGATCAGGTTGCCGGCGAAACCATCGCATACCAGCACGTCGCAGGCGCCACGGATAATCTCCCGAGCCTCTACGTTCCCCACGAACCGGAGCTGAGAGGCAGCCAGAAGCTTATGGGCCTCCACCGCCAGCTCGTTCCCTTTCTCCGGCTCTTCGCCGATGTTCAGTAGACCGACTCTGGGCTGCTCCAAACCCAGCAGATCCTGCGCGTAGATTCGGCCCAGCAACGCAAACTGCAGCAGATGGTGGGGCTTGCAATCCACGTTGGCGCCGGCGTCCAGAAGGAGCGTGGGACCCGCGGCGGTGGGGAGGACGGCACCGATGGCCGGCCGATCCACGCCCGGCAGCGGACGAAGGAAAAACAGGGATGCTGCCATGACCGCTCCGGTGGACCCGGCACTCACGAAAGCTTCGGCACGGCCCTCCCGTTGCAACTTCACCCCCACCACGATGGACGAATTCGGCTTCTTCCTGACGGCCGCGGCAGGAGGCTCTCCGGGGGCGATCCGTTCCGGGGCGTGAACGAGGGTGAGACGGCCCTCCCGGGGCGACGCACCGTGTCGGGCAAGCTCCTGGGAGACGAGTTGCTGGTCGCCGACAAGAATGAGTTCGAAGGGGAACGGGAAGGCCTCCAAGGCCTCTAAGGCCCCTTCCACTTCCGGCCCCGGGGACGTGTCCGTCCCCATGGCATCAAGGGCAATACGCAAGGGACAGCAGGGGGGTCAGGCCTGTTCCGTTTCCAGCACGGCCGTGTCGCGGTAGTAGCCGCAGGTAGGACACACGCGGTGGGGCCGCCTGGGATCACCGCAGCGGGGGCAAGCCTGAGTCACCACCAACTCGGCCTTGTAGTGGGTCCAGCGCTTGCGCTTGCGCTGCTTGGAAACCCTCTTCTTAGGAACTGCCATTCGTTCTCTCCAATTGCTCCCGCAGCGCCCGAAGGGTCTGCCAGCGGGGATCCGCGGTTCCCTCCGAGCAAGAACAAGGTTCGAAGTTCCGGTTGGCGCCGCAGTGCGGGCAAAGGCCCAGACAGTCAGGTCTGCAAAGGGGGTACGGGGACGTCCCGAGAATGACCTCTTCCCGCACCGCACCCAACAAGTTCAGTTCCGCAGCACCCGCCGGAAAATACCGAATCTCGCCGTCGTCGTCTTCGCCTCGGCTTGCCGGCGCAAAGACGGCGAACACTTCCAGGCGCAACTCTTCCACCATGGGCTCGAGGCACCGACGGCACTCCCGATGGAGGGATGCCTCCAGGGTAAGACTCGCCGCTACCTCACCCCCGCCGAGCCATCGAACCCGTCCCCGGACGGAAAGGGCCGTGGCCAAGTTCAAGGAGGTGTCGGCCCAGGCGGGGTGTTGAGGAGGGATTTCCTCCTCCACCCCGACCATCCCTTCCCGCTCCAAGCGGGTCAGGGAAATCGCTAGCATAGTCGGAAAAGATAGCCGTCGGCTTGCGGAGGTGTCAACGAGACGAGGTTCTCCCCCTGCCCCAAGGGCTGGAGGCCATTACAGCAGATCCCTCCCGCGGAAAAAGAACTCCACTTCCTTTCGAGCGTTCTCCTCCGAGTCGGAGGCATGGATGGCGTTCCTCTCCTTGCTTTCGGCAAATAGCCTCCGCACCGTCCCGGGGGCCGCTTCCAGGGGATCGGTAGCCCCGATGACCTCCCGAAGTCGCTCCACCGCTCCTTCGCCCTCGAGGACCACGGGGATGCAGGGGCCCGAGCTCATGAACGCCACCAGAGAGCTGTAGAAGGGACGGTCGCGATGTACGGCGTAGAACTCGCCCGCTTCCCGTTCCGACAAGTGGGTCATGCTCATGGCCCTGAGCCGAAACCCGGCCGCTTCCAGATGGGCCAGGATCTTCCCCGTCTTTCCCCCCGCTACAGCGTCCGGCTTGATGATGGCCAAGGTTCGTTGGATGCCCACGGCGATTCTCCCACAAAAAGGTCTGATTCTTCTCCGGTAAGGACGACAATCAGGGTGGGGAGGGAGTGCCCTGCCCCACCGTACCAGCCCCTTCCCCCTACCCTCCCTCCTTTTCGGCCCCTCCCCCGGCCAGGGCCTGAAGGGCCGATTCCACGGTAAGGAAACCCACCAGCTCCCCTTCCCGCACCACCGGCAGTTGTGAAATCCCCTTGTTCACCATGAGACTTACCGCTTCCACCAAAGCCTGGTCCTCCGATACTCCCATGACGGACCGGTTCATCAGGTCCCGGGCGGTGGAGGAGAGGGCCGGAGCATGACCCTCTGGTCCCGCCATACGGGCCGCGAGGAGGTGCCGCAGGACGTCCATGGCGGTGATCAGACCCAGGAAATCAAGCTTCTCCCCCACCACGGGCACGGCCCCCAGCCTGTACCGGACCATGACTCCCACCACCTCCTCCACGGACACGTCAGGGTAAACCCGGAACCGGGTGGGGACCAGGGCATCGGCCACGAGGGGCTCATCCCGAACCTCCAGCTCCATGAATTCCTGAAATCCCACCACGTCGGACGGAGCCACCGCCGCGAGGAGACGGGCCGTATTCTCCTTGTCCCGGAGGAAGCGGGCGAGGGTGGGCAGTGCCTGAAGTTTCAACGGGGTGATCCGACGCGGTGAAACCAGGACCAAAAGGACCCGGGCCTTGCCCCCCTCCCCCCAGCCTTTGACGCTCAAGGCGCTGGGGCTGATCCCCAGCGCCCCCACCATGGAGGCCACGCCAGGAAATTGTACCCCCAAAATCACCACGGCCTCGTTCACCCGGGTCAAGTCTCCCCGCGCCCCGGAAAAAACCTCTCCGGCCAGGATCCGGCTCTGACCCTCGGGGATCCTGCCGGCGGCCTCCAGGCGTTGGAGGAGGAACCCGATGGCCTCTTCAAACGCCTCCGCCTCCAAGGGGACCGCGATCCCCTCCCTGGCCAGGATCTCCGATACCCGCACGTCTCCTCCGGGAGAATTCCCGTTCGGGCTGGACTAGGCCCTCAGGGCTTCCTGGACCAGTCGAGCAATTTCGCTGGGACGGGAAGCCACCTGGATGCCGTTTTCCCGGAAGGTCCGGATCTTCTCTTCCGCTGTTCCCGAAGATCCGGAGATAATGGCCCCAGCGTGACCCATCCTACGCCCCGGGGGGGCGGTCTGTCCCGCAATGAACCCCACCACCGGAATCTCCTTCAGATTCTCCCTCACCCACAGAGCCGCCTCCTGTTCGTCGGTTCCCCCGATCTCGCCGATGAGAACGATGGCCCGGGTCTCGGGATCCTCCTTGAAGGCCCGGAGGGCGTCGATGAAGTTGGTCCCGATGAGAGGGTCTCCTCCAATCCCCACGCACGTGGTCTGGCCGATTCCGGCCTGGGTCAACTGGACCACCGCCTCGTAGGTCAGGGTCCCGGATCGGGAGATCACGCCCACCGGCCCGGGCCTCACGATCTGGGCGGGGATGATCCCGACCTTGGCCTTGCCCGGAGAGATGATCCCCGGGCAGTTGGGACCCAGCAGACGGGCGCCCCTATCCCGGACATAGGCCAGGGCCCGGGTCATTTCGAGAACCGGGATCCCCTCCGTAATGCAGACGATGAAACGGATCCCCGCTGCAGCTGCCTCCATGATGGCTCCGGAGGCCAGGCCCGGCGGCACGTAGATTACGGAAGTGTTGGCTCCGGTTTCCGCCACAGCCGCTTCCATCGTGTTGAAGATGGGAACACGCCGGCCTCCCGGTCCTTCGAAGAACTGACCGCCCTTTCCAGGGGTGACTCCCGCCACCACCTGGGTGCCGTATTCCATCATCTGGCGGGTGTGGAACGACCCGTCGCGGCCGGTGATCCCCTGGACCACCAAGCGGGTGCTTTCATCAACGAAGATAGCCATGGGATGATACTCCCTCGACAGTTCTTTTCCGGAAAGGTCTCAGGCGGAGCGTGCCAGGGCCACCGCCTGCTGTACCACCTCGTCCATGGAAGTTGTGGCCCGGTAGCCGGCTCTTTCCAAGATGGCGACCCCCTCTTTCTCGTTGGTGCCCGTGAGCCGGATGACCAAGGGAACCGGGATCCCCACCCTGCGAGTAGCTTCCACAATTCCGTTCGCCACGTCGTCACAGCGGGTGATACCACCGAAAATGTTGAAGAGGATCACCTTCACATTGGGATCGGATGTGATGATTTCGAGGGCCGCCACCACCTTTTCAGGGTTCGACGACCCGCCGATATCGAGGAAATTCGCGGGTTCCCCCCCGTAGAATTTCACCAGGTCCATGGTGGCCATGGCCAGGCCGGCGCCGTTCACACAACATCCCACGTTTCCGTCCAATTTCACGTAACTCAGGTCGGCGGCCCGGGCCTTGGTTTCCGCAGGGGGCTCCGCCGTGAGGTCCCGCAGGGCCGCGATCTCAGGTTTCCGGAAAAGCTCGTTGTCATCAATGCTCATTTTGGCATCGATGGCCTTCAATTCCCCTCCCGGAGTAGAGATCAGAGGGTTGATCTCCGCCATGGAGGCTCCCGCCCAAAGGAAGGCCTCATAGAGTTGCCCGATGATCCGGGTAGCCTGCTTCACCAAAGAGGCGTCCTGGTAGAGGGCGGAGGCCAGCCAGTAGGCCTCATGGGGGAGGAGTCCATAGCGGGGATCGATGGTGAGCTTCTTGATGGCCTCGGGCTTGGTGCGGGCCACCTCCTCGATGTCCACGCCTCCCTCGGAGGAGACCATGAAGGTGATGGACTGGGCCTTGCGGTCCACCAGGCATCCCACATAGGCCTCCGAGGCGATCTCCTCCGCCGGCGTCACCAAAACCTGGTGCACCCGGAGCCCGCGGATCTCCATGCCCAAGATAGCCTGCGCCTTCTCCCGGGCCTCCTCAGGGCTGGAGGCCAGCTTCACGCCCCCCGCCTTCCCCCTTCCCCCGCTGTGAACCTGCGCCTTGACGACCACCTTCCCGCCAAGCTTTCGGGCAATGGCTTCCGCCTCGTCGGGCGTTCTGGCCACTTCGCCCGG
>JAUQOX010000087.1 GCA_030550695.1 Gemmatimonadota bacterium
CGGATGAGGCGCAGCCCGTTCAGCCCGGGGAGCCAAAGTTCGGTGATCACCAGGGACACGTCTTTCTTGTGCCAGATTTCCAGGGCGGTTTTCCCGTCCCGGGCGAAAATCAGCTCGTGGCCGTGCTCCTGGAGCACCGACCAGGCATGGACCCTCTCCTGCTCTTCCCAATCCACCACGAGGATCCGAGCCACGGCGGTTCTCCTTGGGATGTCGAGGCCCCCCTCGGCCCGTCAGCGCCCCCCTCTTTGGAATGTAGCGAGAGCACGGGATCCGGAGTCAAGCTTCGTGGGGGGGGCACGCTCGGCCTTGTCGAGGCCGTCAGGGGATGGGCCCTTTGCCTTGGCGGGGCGAGATCCCGGAGACCCGGCGGTTTGACACCCCGGTAGGGGCGAAATACCTTGCCCGGCGTTCGACCTTTGCGAGGGGGTTATGAGATACGCCTGCCGTTCCTCTGCCCGGGGCCCCATCCCTGGCCTATGGCTTTTGGCTTCGCTCCTTGTCCTTTGGCTTGCCGCCCCCCTGGGGGGGCAGCCGTTCCAGCCCCCCCTTCTCATCGTTTCGGCGGGACAGAGTCCTGACGTCCAGTTGGCCGGCGTCCTGGCCCGGCGGGCCGGTATCCAGCACACCTTGAACCCCACCGCCACCTCCCAAGATTTGGCCGGGGCCAGGACGGTGGCCCTGGTCATCGGAGCGAGCTTGAAGGGATTGGGTGCGGCGGGCGTGGATCTCAACAAGGAGAAAGAGAGGATCCAGGCCATCCTGGCCGAGGCCCAAAAGCGCCAGATCCCCGTGTTGGTGCTCCACCTCGGGGGGGAGCAGCGGCGGGGGGATCTGACCGACGAGCTCATCACCGCCTTTCTCCCGGCTGCCCGTTGGGCGCTGGTCTTGGAATCCAGCGATCAGGACGGGCTGTTTACGCGGATCTGCCGCGAAAGGCGAATCCCGCTCCAGCGGGTGGCCCGGACGGCCGACGGGGCGGAGGTCCTCAAGGCTGCCTTCCGGCCAGGGAGTTGACGGCTCCCCCCCGGGCACCGGACGCCTTCCGTGTCGGAACCGCTGGTTTTCTTCACCATGGCCCTGGCCTTCGTAGGGGCTGCGGCTGTGGGCCGGCTCCCCATCGGCATCAGTCTGATGGCGGCGGCGGTGGTGGGGGGGCTCGCTGGCGGTGAGGGCGTTCCCGTCCGTCATCTGGTGGAGGGGGGGTTCGGGTACTTCGACCTCCTTCTCATCATCCTGTCGGCAATCCTGTTCATGAAAGTTCTGCAGGCCGCAGGGGTTCTGGATTCCCTTGCAGCCGGTATCCTCCGGGCGTTCCACCGGCGGAAAACCCTCCTGCTGCTCGCTTCCATGGCGTTGGTCATGTTCCCCGGGGCCATCACAGGTTCTTCCACGGTGGCTGTCCTCACCGCCGGCCCCCTGGTGGCGCCGGTTCTGATGCGCCTTGGTTTGGGCACGCTCAAGACCGGCGCCTTGGTGGCTATGGCTGCGGTCCTCGGCATGGCCGCTCCCCCCATCAACATCCTGGTCATGATCATGGGGGGGGGAGTGGATATGCCCTATGTGGGGGTGACGGTGCCCCTCCTGCTCCTCGTCGTGCCGCCAGCCCTGGCGATTCCCCTTTGGCTGGGCCACCGCGAGCTGGGGGCGGTGGATTCGGAGCATCTCGACGACATCCTCCCCAAATCCTGGTTCGGGGAGTACGGATGGCGCCTCTTCCTCCCCCTGCTTTTGGTCCTGGGCCTCATGGCCTCCCAGCGCTTTCTGGTCCGCTTTATGCCCGACCCCGGTCTGCCGGTCATCTTCCTCCTCGGATCCCTTCTGGGCTGGCGCAGCGGCCGATCTTTCGACTTCCTGGAGGTCACCCGGCAGGCCGTGAAGGACGCCATGCCCATCCTGGCCATCCTGGTGGGAGTCGGGATGTTCATCCAGATCCTGACCCTCACGGGGGGCCGGGGGTGGATCGTGGTTTCCCTCCTGGGGATGCCCAAAGCCCTCCTCTATTTCGCCATGGCTTTGGGCCTGGTCGCCTTCGGGGGGGTATCCTCCTTTGGTTCCGCTTCCATCCTGGGGGTTCCTTTCGTGCTGGCTCTCATGGAGAAGAACGCCATCTTGACCTCCACGGCCCTTTCCCTCGTGGCCAGCCTGGGAGATCTCATGCCCCCCACGGCCCTGGCGGGGATCTTTGCCGCGCAGGTCGTGGGGGAGCCGAGCTACCTGAAAGTCCTGCGATACTGCCTGGTACCTGCCGGCATGGTTCTCGTGTGGGGGCTTGTGGTCCTCCTTTCGGCGGAGACCCTGGAACGGATCCTTCTGTGAACCCCTATGAGCCCTGGGGCGTCCGCCCTGGAACGGCGGAAAGGAACTCTCGGCGCGAGCTCCCCCCCGCCGGGAAGGGCGGAGAAGAGGGGAGACGGGAAGGTGGAGGCGGCCCATGATGCTCCAACTGGCCTATCGCCTCATCGTGCTCTGCTTCGCGGCCTTCCTCGTCCGCTACGTCTGGGAAGAGAAGAACGTCTGGAACCAGGTAGGGGCGGCGGTGGTCCTCGTGCTTTTCGTGCTCCGGGCCTTCCTGTGGAAGTAGGAGGTCCAACGTGAAGGGGATCGGCCATTGGAGGGGGAACCGGCTGACGGCAGCGGCAAGCCTGTTGCTGGGAGCTATGATCGGTCTTTTGTCGGTTTCTGCCTTCCGGGGCATGTGGGAACCGGATCCCGTCTTTCCGTCTCCGTGGCTTACCCGCAAAGCCATGCTGGCGGATTACCATCCGGCCCTGAAGAACACCCCGGGCGACACCGAGGTCTTCGTCTTCGAGGGAGGGGAGCCTGGTGGAAGCCTCCTCGTGACGGGAGGAGTCCACGCCAACGAGGCGGCCGGTTTCATGGCGGCGCTGCTCCTGGTGGAGAACCTGAAGGTAGAAAAAGGGAAGGTGGTGGTGATCCCCCGGGCCAACGCCAGCGCTTTTACCCACTCCGAACCCCAGGAAGGGAGCCCCCAGCGCTACGGCATAGAAGTGCCGGGAGGAGTCCGCTCCTTTCGGTTGGGCGCCAGGTTAACCAACCCCGTGCACCAGTGGCCGGACCCCTCCCTCTTCCGGACGCCGGCCGGCCAGATCGTGGCCGGCGCGGAAGCACGAAACCTGAACCGGTGCTTTCCTGGCCGACCTCGGGGAAGCTTGACCGAGCAGGTCGCCTGGGGGATTCTCGAAGTCATCCGACAAGAGGGGATCGGTCTGGGGATCGACCTGCACGAAAGCTCCCCCGAATATCCGGTCATCAACGCCATCGTGTTCCACGAGAAAGCGGCGGAAATGGCGGCGGTGGCCCAGATGGACCTTCAGTTCGAGGGGTTGGACTTCCGCCTGGAGGCTTCCCCGAGGAACCTCCGGGGGTTGAGCCACCGGGAGTGGGGCGATCATGGAGGGATTCGGGCTCTCCTGCTGGAGACCCCCAATCCGGTGCAGGGGCGCCTGAAGGGGCGACCCACACCGGAATTGGTGGTGACGGGACGGGACCCCTTCTACCTCAAGGCGGCTGGGCTAGGGAGGTTGTTCATCCCCTACGACACGGCGGGGGCGCCCCTTTCGTGGCGGGTGGCCCGCCATCTGGCGGCCGTGGAGGCGATCCTGGCCAGCCTGGAAGAAGTGGAGCCGGACCTGGCCGTAGCATGGAGCGGGCTCCCCGAGTGGAGGGCGGTGGTGGAACAGGGGGTGGGGGCGTTCCTGCGGCCCGGGACCGGAGGCGGCCCCCGCACAGACGGGGGAGGAGGGGTAGCGGGGCAGGCTGGGGGAGGTGCACGCCGGCCCCCTCAGCCGGGGCGACCGTAGGACCGCCGGTGGCCTGCCCCCCCCACGGTCCGTCCGGTGGCAAGGACCCCGCGGAGGGCCGCTTGTGTTGCTCAATAGTCTTCGTCCGGAACATAGGCCCTGGCCCACAGGGCCACCTGGAGGGTCACTGCTTTGAACCAGGCGGCATACATCGCCTCCACCTCCTCGGGGGGTGCCCCCTTCCGGGCGAGGAAGGGGCGAATGGTCAAGGTAATGGGAACGATGAGGGCAATGAGGTGCCGCAGGGGAACTACCGGCGAGGCGGCCACGCTGTCGGTGAGGTTCTTCTTCTTGCGGCTGTGCCGCAGCCCGATCTCATGCTGGTAGTCCAGCCAGGCCTGGTCCATGGGACGGCGGCAGGTGTCCAAGATCCATTGTCCGAAACGCTTCCGGACAGCCTCCAGATACGAGGGGATGGGCTTTCCGTCGGTCCCCGCGAAGGTCGAAACGAGGTGGCGGTGACTCCCTACGAAACCGTACCACAGGTCCAGGATTTCTTCCACCTGGTCGTGGAGGACGGTTCCCGCCGCCTGAAGAGCCTTGGCGTCGTCGTCGGTGAAGAGAACACTGCCTTTGAGTTCCTCCAGGTCGGCGAGGGTGAGGGGGGAAGGGGCGACGGAAGGGGTGCCGTAGGTGTAGCCGGGGATTCGGGTCATGAAGCCCTCCTTTCCTTGGGGTGTCCGAGGGGATCGAGGGGAGGACACATAATTTCGACTCGAAACATACAGGTCCTACGCCCCTCGTCAAGATGGTTAGGACTCGATACCTTTCTTGCCGCCCGGCAGCACCCCTGGATCAAGGGATTCCACGGGGGAAAGCGTCGGTGAGAGCTTCGGGGGGAGGAGGTATGGCGCAGGGGGGCGTCGCCGATACGTACGGACGAGTTCTCGAGTTGTTGGAGCGACTGGGCAACCTGGTCCGGGAGGATATCCGAAAGGCGGAGCCTCCCGGCTTGGCGCCCGTGCATCGTCAGATTCTCACCTATTTGGCCCGATGCAATCGGTTCAGCAATCACCCTCTGGCCGTAGCCCAATACCTGGGGCTCACCAAGGGCACCGTGTCCGTTTCCTTGTCGGTGCTGGAACACAAAGGTCTGGTTCGCCGGGAGGATGATCCTCGGGACCGCAGACAGGTTCGGCTGTTCCTGACGGAAGAGGGGGAGCGAATCGTCGCTGCCGGGGCGTCCCTTCAAGGTGCCCTCGAGGCTTGGGCACGTCTGGGGCCCAGGGGACGCATGCTGGAAGAGCTTTTGGAGGAGTTCCTCCGGGAACTTCTCCGGGCCCGCAAAGGGAGGCCCTTCGGCCCTTGTCGCCTCTGCCGGTACCTGGACCGGTCGCCGGAGGGCTTGCGGTGCTCCCTGTTGGACGAGCCCCTGTCGGAGACCGATGTGGAGAAGATCTGCCGGGAGCAGGAGCCGTCGGAGGTTTCCTCCTAGTATCCCATGGCCACGCCGTCCCGCCGGGAATCGGCTCCGCCGTAAAGGCGGCCCCGGCGGAAATCCACCAGGATCCCCTGGGCTCCTCCGAAGTAAGCGTCCCAATCGGGATACACCCGGACGTTGTGCCCCCAGCTTCTGAGGGTTTCCACCACCTCCGGGGCGATGCGTCCCTCCACGGCCAGGATGCGGCCTGCGGCATGGATGCGAGGCGCCTCGATGGCTTCGTCCAGACCCATGCGGAAGTCCACGAGGTTGACGACGATTTGGGCCAAGGCCGAGATGATCCGGGCCGAGCCGGGCGAACCCACCGTCAGAAACGGGGCTCCGTCCTTCAGCATCAAGGTGGGGGCCATGTTGCTCACCGGCCGGCGCCGCGGCCCCACGGCGTTGGGCCCTCCCGGGCGAGGGTCGAAGTCATTCATGTGGTTGTTCATGAGGATCCCCGTTCCCGGTACCAGGACCCCGGACCCGAAAAAGGCGTTGATGCTTTGGGTGAGGGCCACCACGTTCCCGTCGGCATCCACCACGGAAAGATGGGTGGTATTGCCCGGGCCCTCCCGCACCAGCCGGGGCGCCTCATAGTCGAACCGTGCCTCTTCAGGACGGATCCTTTCCCGAAGGGCTTCAGCATGCTTCTTGGAGGTCAGCACGTCGGTGGGGATGGAGAAGAATCGGGGGTCGCCTCCGTTCGCCGCTTTGTCGGCCAGCACCATCTTCTGGGCCTCGGCCAGAAGATGCAGGTAGGGCGCGGTTCCCGGTCCCAGGGAAGCCAGGTCGAACCCTTCCAGGATGTTGAGCAGCTCCATGAGATGGGTCCCCCCCGCCGCCGGGGGACCGGCGCTGAAAAGCGCGTACCCGCGGTAGGTACTCCGGACCGGGGACGCCACGCGGGGGGTGTAGCTCTCCAAGTCCGACAAGGTCATCACTCCCCCCAGTCCCTGGAGTTCCTCCACGATGGCCTGGCCGATCTCCCCTCCGTAGAAGACAGCCGGGCCTTCCCGGGCCAAGAGCTCCAGAGTCCTGGCCAGATCCGGGTTGCGGAGGGTGTCTCCCACCTCCAGAGGGAGGCCGTCGGGAAGGTACAAGGCAGCGGCGGCCGGGAAGGCTTGCAGCTTCTCCAGGTTGTCCAGAATCATCCCGTGGAGGAGGGGAGAAACCTCGATCCCCTCCCGGCACAGCCGGATGGCAGGCTCCAGGACGGTGGCCAGGGGGAGCTTACCGTAACGCTCCAGGGCCAAGGAGAGGCCGGCCACCATGCCGGGTACCCCCGAAGCCAGGGGTCCCTGGGAGGTCAAGGCCTCGAAGTCCCGCCCAGGCCCGTAGTACAGCTCCGGAAGGGCTCCTGCTGGGGCTTCCTCCCGGTAGTCGATGACCACGACCTCGCCTTTTTCCGGGAGGTAGGCTACCAGGAAGCCGCCTCCCCCGAGCCCCGACGCGTTGGGCTCCGCAAAAGCCAGGGCGAAGGCGGCAGCCGCCGCAGCGTCCACGGCGTTTCCGCCTTTTCTGAGGATTTCCAATCCCGCCGCCGAGGCCGCAGGGTGGGCCGAGGCCACCATGGCGCGCCTGGCCACCACATCTCCTTCCCCCACCGGGACGGACGGAGGAAGACAGGCTGCGAGCCAGCCGGCCAAGGCCGGGCCCCAGAGGTAGCGGGCCCCTGGGGTCCAGGAAGGGGAAGGACTCTTGGAGCGGAGGGGCGGTCTCTTGCCCATGGCTGACCCTCAGCGGACGATCTCCAGCAGCTCGACCTCGAAAACCAGGGTAGCGTTGGGCCCGATGACCCCCCCGGCCCCCTGGGGACCGTAGCCCAACTGGGGCGGAATCACGAAGCGGAACCGGCTCCCCACGGGCATGAGCTGCAGCCCTTCGGCAAAGCCGGGAATCACCCCGCTGACGTTGAACACCGCCGGCTGTCCCCGATCGTAGGAGCTGTCGAACTGGGTACCGTCCACCAGCGTCCCACGGTAATGGATGGACACCTGATCTTGAGGACCCGGCTTGGGGCCGTCGCCCATGCGGAGGACTTCGTACTGCAACCCGCTCTCCGTTACGACGACGCCCTCCTTCTTTCGGTTTTCGTCCTGGAAGGCCTTGCCCGCTGATTCGTTCTTCTCGCCTTCGGCCGACCGGCGGGCCATCTCTTCCTCCTCCATCAGGGCGGACATGGCCTGGAAGGCTTCCTGGATCTCGGCGTCGCTGAGGGCGGCCTGCTGACCCCCGAGGCCGTCCCGGAAGCCGGCCATGAAGGCCTCCCGATCGATGTGGGCCTGGGCGCTCTGGAATTGGCTTCCCACTTGATAGCCCAGCCCATAGCTGGCCTTGGTCTTGTCGGTGTCCAAGGCGGGTTTGCCCTCCTTGCAGGCCCCCAGGGCGAGGAGGGTGAGGGGGATCAGGACTGAGAATCTGCCGGACATGCTGCGGGCTCCTTGGCGAGCGGATAGGGGAGGGCTGGAACGCGGGGGGGGTTCCGGCCACCGGTGTGAGGGGGTAAAGTAACGGCATCGGGACGGAAACCCAAACGAGCCCGGAGGGGGCCCCAGGGGAAGATGCCTTGAGGGCGGGGAAATGCGCGGAGACCCGGACCGGGGGTTGAAGAAGAAATGACCTTCATGCTGTCGCGGAACGGCGGGCGGCCGGTGGCGAAGCCACGGCACGGTCGGTTCAAGGGGCCCGCCGGGGTCGGCATGGCCCCGGCGGTGGTGCTGTTGGGCCTGGCCGTGGCGGCGGCGCCGGCGCAAGGCCAAGGAGCCGCCGGGTTAGGCGGCCAGGTAGTCTACAACCCTTCCCTCCGAAACGAGGCCACTTGGGGGGTGGGGTTGCGGGGCACCCTGGACTTCCTGGCCGGGAGATGGGGGCTCTTGGCTACCGCCGACTTCTACATGCCCCAGTGCAAGAACCTGGAGTGCGACCTCGAGGAGGGTAGCCTGAGCCTGGTTTGGCGGATCCTTTCCGTCCCCTTGGGCGAGGTTCGGCCTGAGGCCCATCTGGGGGGAGGGGTGGTGGCCCAGCGCTCCACGGGAAAATGGGAACTGGAAGAGACCACCGAGTTGGGGGCAGTGTTCCGGGTGGCGGTGAACCTGGAGGGGAGGGCTTTCCGACGCTTCCGACCCTTCGGTGAAGGAAGGGTCCAATTCATGGGAGGCGATTTCCCCCGTCAGTGGGTGGCGGCGGGGGGGCTGATCCTCTCCCTCCGCTAGGCTCCGGAGCGCGGAGCATCCGGAAGATCCCGTCGCTGAACGTGGCGGCCACCGGGGCCCCCACCGCCAGGAGGAGCTTGCCGACCATTCCGGTCTTCTCCCACTCGCTCCTCCGGCTGGAGATCACCAGGGCGTAGCCGGGCACCAGGGCCATGGTCCCGGCGATCAAACCGGCGGTGAAGACCCCTTGTGAGCGGTCGGTTCTTCCCCCCAGGGTGGCTCCGAGGGCGGAGCCAGCAGCCGGCAGAGCTACCGCCGCGGTGGCCGTCAAGAGCGTGGACCAGGTAGGGCATCGGCTTCCGAGGCGGTCATAGGAGGGCGGCACGATCTCGATGCACCGGTCCGCCAAGGCTACCCCCGCGGCAAGGCCCAGCCCGTTGGCCGCCAGGGAAAAGGCAAGGGCTCTCTTCCAGTTGTGGGGGGCCGCCTCCCGGCTCCAGTCGAAGGGACCTGCGTCCGCGGGGCGGAGGCGGAGTTCCTCATCCCTACCTCGGGCGCCCGGCGGGACCGTCTCGATGACCAGAGCCCCCCAGAGGGCCCCGGTCCCGAAGCGGGCCCCCGCCTCCGCCGGCGGCACCACCTCGATGCGGGCCACGTCTTGAGCGGGAAGCGTGCCGTAGAGGTAGGTGGGATTCAGGATGGGAACTCCGTCCACGTAGACCGCCGGAGAGCGGCAAATCCCGTCGTACCGGCCGAACCGTGCTCCCCGGAACTCCACGCAGATGGGGTGGCCCGCGAGGGCCTGGTTCCCCATGACCCGGATGCTCGGCACGGCCGTCCGGAGGAGATCCGCCAGGTCCATCCCCCTCAGGGCCGCCGCCTCCAGTTGCGGGCGGGTGACCTCCGTGAAACGTACGCCCGAGGCCCTGGCCCGGAGGTCCCGGGCCGAGTAGACCTCCACCTGGAGGGGCTCCAGCTGGATGGCTTCCGGGGATAGGGCGATCTCCAGGGAGAGCCTCTGGCCGGCCTCCACCCGGATCGTGTCGGACTGGACGCCGTAGGCCAGGTGACGCACCTCCAGTCGGTAGGCTCCCGCAGGAACCTCCCCGAGCCGGAAGACTCCCGCCGAGTTGGTCACGGCCTCCCGGCCCGTTCCCGCCAGGCTCACCACCGCGTCCACCACGGGCCGGTCGGTGGTGCGGTCCAGGATGCGGCCGGCCACGGACGCCACGGGCTGGCCCGCGGCCGCCCAGGGGCCGAGGAAACAAGCCATGGCTTGGACGAGAACGAAAACCGGGCTAGGTCTCATTCCGGAACGTGGGAGGTCGAGGAGCCATGGGGGGAGCTCCGGCTCGGGTCCAGGGCCCCATCCCCTTCTCTTTCTACGCCGGTGAGCCCTTCCGGTTTCCGGGTGGGGCGGAGTGGCGGCCGGGAGGATCTTGACAGGCTCGCAAGCGGGGGGAAGAATAGCCGTGGGATACCCCCCATCGACCCACCCGAGTGCGGTCCGGGTGAGGGGGGGGTCCTTTCATCGGCCGACCCCCCCATTCCAGGAAAGGAAGGTAGCTGCCATGCATCGGATACGACTTCGGCAGGGTGTCTGGTGCGTCTTGGGGGCTCTTGCCCTGTTTCTCTCAGGCACCGTGCCCTTGGCGGCGCAGGCCACCGGCTCCATCCGGGGCCAGGTCACCGATGCCGCCACCCAGCGTCCCTTGGCCGGCGCCCAGATCTCTCTGGTGGGCACCCAGCGGGGAGGACTGGCCAACTCCGCCGGACAGTACCTCATTCTCAACGTGCCGGCCGGGACCTACACCGTCCAGGCCGAGATCATCGGTTACGGGACGCAGTCCCTGCAGGTGACGGTAGCCCCGGGACAGGTGGCGGTGGCCGACTTCGCCCTCTCCCAACAGGCCATCAACCTGGAGGAGCTGGTGGTCACCGGCACGGCCGGCCGGACCCAGAAGCGGGCCGTGGGGAACTCGGTGACCAGCGTTCGGACCGCCCAGATTACCGAGGTCGCCCCGATCCAGAGCGTGAAGGAGCTCCTCATGGCCCGGGCGCCGGGACTCACCATCATGTCCACCGGCGGTGAGGCCGGTGCGGCCCAGCGCATCCGCATCCGGGGTATTTCCTCCATCACCGCAGGCAACGACCCGGTGGTGTACGTGGACGGGGTGAGGATCGAGTCGGCGAACTTCGGCAACTACGGCGCCTCGGGCGGTACGGTGCAGTCCACGAGCCCCCTGTCGTCCATCAACCCCAACGACATCGAGAGCATCGAGATCATCAAGGGTCCTGCGGCCTCCACCCTTTACGGCGCCGAGGCCTCCACGGGGGTGATCCAGATCATCACCAAGAAGGGCCGCGCCGGGGCCCAAGGGATCCAATGGACGGCCCAGGCGGAGGTGGGGCGGACGGACTGGGGTGTAGTGGACTCGCCCACCAACTACTGGCTCTGCACCGACTTCCACATTGACCGCCCCTCCACTTACCCGGGGTGCAGGATCTTCACCAAGACCATGCCCCTGGAAGAGCGGTTGCTGAAGGACAACCCCCTGAAGACGGATCCGGCAGCCCTGAGGGTGGGTCATCTCCACAACGTGAACATTTCGG
>JAUQOX010000361.1 GCA_030550695.1 Gemmatimonadota bacterium
GGACGTCCCATAGATCCCCACCCGCCCGATATCGTACCAGCGGTACTTGGTGGCCACCGCCCGGTGCCAAAGGATGCGATCCGGGAACCCTGCGTCCTTGAGATTCCTCCACGAGACGTCCTGAAACGCCTTGGAGCGACAGGAGGTCCCCATGCCGTCCATCTGGACTACCACGAAGCCCAGCTCGGCGAGGGCTTGCATACCAGCTTGGGCTCCGAAGCTCTTCGGGGTGAAGCATCCGTGAGGCCCGGCGTAGATGTTCTCGATCACCGGGTAGGGGCGACGGGGATCGAAGGTTGTAGGCCGGATGAGGATCCCCCAGATGTCGGTCCGGCCGTCGCGACCCTTGGCCACAAAAACCTCGGGGTAGCTCCAACCGGTGGCCAGGAGGGCGGAGGCGTCCGCTCTTTCCAAAACCATCACCAAGGAGCGATCCGAGGTGCGCCTGAGTTCCGCCACAGGGGGGTGATCCACCCGGGACCACCGGTCCACGTAAAAGGACCCGTCGGGTGAGAAGTCCACGGTGTGCGTCCCGTCGGCTTCCGTGAAGGCGACCAGACCGGTACCGTCGAAATTGACCTGGTAGTAATGGATGAAGTAGGGATCTTGCCCGGGGATCATTCCGCTGGCCTGGAAGCGGATCCAGCGCTGGGCTGTGTCCACACTGTCTACGGCCCGCACCACCCACTCGCCTCGGGTAATTTGATGCTTTACCTTGCCGGCGAGGCCGTCGTAAAGGTAAAGGTGGTTCCAACCGTCCCGTTCGCTCATCCAAAGAATCTCGGCGCCATCGTCCAGATCCCTCCGGAAGCGTTTGCCGGAGTAAGAGAAATAGGTCTGGGGTTCTTCGGAGACGATGGCTCTGGTCTGACCCGTCTCGGCATTCACCTCGATGATGCGGTAGACCTGGTGACCCCTCTGATTGTATTCGAAGGTGAGGCGTCGGCCGTCGGCCCTCCATTCCAAGCGGGAAAGGGAGTAGGCGTTGGGGAACAGGCTGTCATCCACGACGATCTGGGTCCCTTTTTCCACATCGAAGATGACCGGGATCTCCTTGTCCAGCACGTCGCCGGGTTTGGCATAGACCAGGACGGAGTGCTTGGGCTGGAGCTGATCCTCCGGAGAGGACTCCACGTAGTGGACCTCCCTTGGCTTCCCTGGCACGACCCGGTACACGGCCAGCTTCTTGGAATCCGGCGACCATACCATAGAGCGGTCGGTATAGGTGTTCCCCTCCGTACCCTCCCAGCTCAGCATTCGGTAGGCCTGCTCGCCCCGCCGGCGGACGGCCACATTGTGATTGTGGATAAAGGCCTCCCATGCGCTGTCGGGAGAAGCGAGGGGACGAGGGCTGATGTTGCGCCAAAGCTGTCCGGGACCGGCGGCCCAGGTGACCCCGCTGGGCGATTCCGGCTGCGGTCGCGGACGCTGGCGAAGGGGGCCTTCATTCCGGCATTGGTAGGTGGCGAGGTCGCATTGCCAGGTGGAGTCGGAGAAGACGAACTCCATGGCGCGCTCTCCCTCTACATAGGCGAAGGAGCTGAAGGGTAGCCGCACGGCACTGACGGTGTCGGCCTGGAAAGTCGGAAGGGCGGCGAGCGCTTTGGCCAGTCGGTCATGATCGAAGGCCGGCGCCTTGCCGGGGGCGTCGGGGTCCACCAGCACGAAGGCAAAGCCCCCCTTGACGGACTTCCGGTACCAGAACCGATGGGTACGGCCGATCCAGTTGGGGGTCTCGGCCACGTCCACCACCAGGCCGCGGCTCCGTGCCGCAAAGGAGTCGGCTCGCTGATAGTCGGCCCGGGTGCCTTGCGACCAGGCGGGGGAGGGGAGGAAGGCGTTGGTCATGAGGAGAGCAGCCGCCACGCTGGATCTGCCGAACCGAGCGCTGGAGCCGCCGAACCGAGGGGCGGAACCGCCGCGCTCTTCCCGGGTGCTACCGTATCCCGTGGCTCCCCCCATGCGGCGCGGTGCCCGCCGCCCCTCCTGGCGTTTCTTGTTCATGGCCGGCCCTCCCTTTTTTTGGCGGTGACATTACCGGGATTTCAACGCCGTTCCACGGCGATGTAGAACAGGTCGGTGGCCGGCTGCCAGTCTTCCGCGGAGACCCCATCCAAGGAGACCGTCTGCCACCGGGTGGTGGGGCGGACCAGGCGCAAACCTTGCGGTGTCCGGACCTTGAGGGGCATGGCGAAATCTTCGACGTCCGCACGCCAGCGGAAGCGCACGCTGTCGGCCGCGAATTCCAGTTCCAGCACGGGGAGTT
>JAUQOX010000088.1 GCA_030550695.1 Gemmatimonadota bacterium
TTCTCTCAGCATGGGCGACGCCGGATTCGCCGTCGTCACGGTCTTTGCCGACGCCGAGAGGTATCGCCTTGAGGATGTCGCGAAGGGGCGGGACATCCTCTTCGGATAGTTCCCCCCGCTGATCTTACAGGGGGCATCGGTTGGCCAGGGCTTCAAGAAGGTCCACCTCCTCCAGGAAGCCGGTCAGTGGAAGCTGCGCTTCTATGAAAACCTCGCCGGCACGGAGGCCGAAGAGCTTCCCCCGCCCCGCCCTCGGATTGCGAAAAGGAAAGGGTGACTCGGGACCGGAGCAGCGCGAGAGGAGCCTTCACGCCCCAAAGAGGGTCCAGGCCGGCCAGGTCTTCCAGCGCCCCCGGGTGAAGTCGGGGAACTCCACGGGGGCGCTGCTGTGGGCCACCGACCACTCGGAAAGGGGAGTGACGGCGCTCAGGGCCGCGGCGTCATAGACGTTCATGTCCGTCGGAAGGCCTTCCCGAAGACAGTGGACAAGCCGGTAGTCTTCCAGGTAGTCCATCCCTCCGTGCCCGGCACCGGCGCTCCGTTCGGCAAGCTGTTGCCATAACGGGTGTTCGTACTCGGCCAGCCAATCCCGGGCGTCGTCCCACTGATGGGGTCGGGCGCTCTTCCCCTCGATGTAGACCCGGTCGGGGTAGCCCATGAAGATCCCCCGGGTGCCCTGGACCAGGTTGATGCGGGAGTAGGGGCGGGGGAGGTTGGTGTCGTGGGTGACCAGGATAGTCCGGCCCAAGGCCGTTTGGATCAGGGAGAGGTTCACGTCACCCAGGGCGTACCGTTCCCGACGCTTGGGGTGTTCCGGGGGGTAGTGCTCCTCTGCCCACAGCTGAAGTCCCCGGGACGGACTGCTCATGGAAACCAGCAGGGCGAACCGGTCTCCCCGGTTGATGTCCATGCAGTTGGCCACGGGGCCGAGGCCATGGGTAGGGTAGAGGTTGCCGTTACGCTGCATGGAGTGGGCCCTGCGCCAAAGCCCCTCGTCCCGGTCCTCGAACTTGATGGCCCTCAGGTCGTGGAGGTATCCCCCCTCGCCGTGAAGGATTTCCCCCAAGAGTCCGGCTTTCACAAGCCTCAGGCACAGCAGCTCCATGCGTCCGTAGTTGCAGTTTTCCATCATCACGCAGTGCTTCCGGTGCCGCTCGGCCGCTTCCACCAGGGCCCAGCAATCCTCCAGCGTGTAAGCTGCCGGCACCTCCGTGGCGGCATGTTTGCCGTTTGCCATGGCCGCCAAGCACTGGGGGACGTGCCACTCCCAGGGGGTGGAAATGAAGACCAGATCCAGGTCTTCTTCGGCGCAAAGGCGTTCGTAATCCCTCTCCCCCCGGGTATAGAGGGTGGGGCGGGGAAAGCCCGCCTCCTCCACGAGCCGGGCGCTGCGTTCCGCCTTTTCCGGCACGATGTCGCACACGGCCGTGATCTGGCACCCTTCGATGCGGAGGAAGTTTCGCACGTGGGAGGTCCCCTGGAGCCCCACCCCCACCATTCCGATCCGCACCCAGGGGATGGGAGGAGCGGTGAGGGGCAGCTCGGGTCCCGGCCCGAGGTCAGGGCGATTGGACAAAAGGGTAGGGGTGGCTTCCCTCTGTTGGGAGAAGCACCCCCCCACGGTCGCCAGGCCCAGGCCGGCCACCCCCGTCTTCAGGAAATCCCGTCGGTCGAGTGCGTTGTGGGCGTCCTTCATGGCAACATCCTCCCCAGAAAAGGCCTTAGCCCACCCCCTCCACGGCAAGGATCATCTGGACGAGTTCCTGAACCGACCGGGCTCCCATCTTCTCCATGACACGAGCCCGGTGGATCTCCACCGTCCTTTGGCTGATCCCCAGTTCCCGGGCGATGGATTTGTTCATCTTGCCCTGTACCACCAGAGCCATCACCTCGGCCTCCCGGGGGGTCAGCTGACGAATTCTCTCCAGGATTTCGGCCTTGCGTCGCCGCTCGGCGCGGAGAGCGGCGTCCTGCGCCAGGGCTTGATGGATCTTGTCCAGGAGCTTTTGGTCCTGGAAGGGTTTCTGGATGAAATCCACCGCCCCTCCCTTCACGGCTTCCACGGCCGAGGGGACATCGCCGTGGGCGGTGACAAAGATGATGGGGGTGACCGAGCCCAATTCCCGCAGGCGGGCCTGGAGCTCCAGCCCGCTCATACCGGGCATTCGGAGATCGAGAATGATGCAGGCGTGGGCTTCGGGGTCGAAGGCTTCCAGGAACTCGTCGGCGGAAGAGAAGCCCCGAGATGCCAGACCTACCGAGCGGAGGAGCAGTCGGATGGCATCGAGAACCCCTGTGTCGTCGTCCACGACATAGACCAGAGGCGGGTTTACGGGCCCGTGGGTGGGCCGGGACGGGTTGGTGTGAGGGTTCATGGGCCGTCCAGAACGGGTAGGATGAGACGAAAGGTCATGCCAGCACCGGGATTTCGGGAAAACAGGATGCGTCCTCCGTGGGCGGAAGCAATGGACTTGCAAATGGAAAGACCCATCCCCATCCCCCCCTTCTTGGTGGTGAAGAACGGCTGGAAGAGCCTAGCATCCAGACCTTCGGGCAGACCGCATCCGTTGTCTGTAACGCTGATCTGGATCTCCTTGGCCCCGGCCAAGCCGGTCCGGACCGTGACCTCTCCATCCTTTCGGGCCGTTTCTTCCACGGCATCGATGGCGTTCCTGATGAGATTCAACACCACCTGTTGGATCTGGACCCCGTCGGCCAGGACCGGCGGAAGATCGGGCTGAAACTCGAAGTGCAAGCGGACGTTATGGAGACGGGCGTCCACCACCGCCAAGGGCTGGATGTCCCGAACCAGTGCGTTCACATCGCACTCCGTCCACCGGGCATCCCGCCTCCGCACCATGTCCTTCAGGCGGTGCACGATTGCGCCGGCGCGAAGGGCCTCGTCGTTGATGCGTGCCAAGATCTCCAGGATGTCGTCCTGCCCGGCCTGTCCCCCTTCCACCATCCGGCGGCAAGCCTGCGCATAGGCCGCGATCGCCGTCAAGGGCTGGTTCACCTCGTGGGCGATGCTGGAGGCCATTTCTCCCAGGGTGCTCACGCGGGTCAGATGGGTGAGTCTGGCCCTCATCTCCTCTTCCTTTTCCTGGAGCAGCTGCCGTCCCTTCACCCGTTCGGCCGTTCTGCCCAACCGCTGGGCCACCGCGGTGAGGAGCCTTTCTTCGTCTTCGGGACGAAACCTGGGTGTGTCGGGCATCGAAACGGACCCGAGGACGCCGACCTCGATTTCCCCTGCCGGTTCTCCTTGGAGGAAGATGGCAGCCCGCCTCGCCTGGGGGCACGAGGCGAAATTGGAAGTCTGGTAGCTCCTGCCGTCGAGGGTGATCCGGACGCACACCTCCCCAGAGCGGCTCCAGGTATGGGCCAGGATGGAGACCGTCTCCTTGAGGATCTCGTCCAAATCCCCCGCATGCCGTTCCACGGCTCGGGAAATTTCGAAGAGACAGTCGAGTTCCCGTACCCTGGCCTCGAGCTCCTTGGTGGTCCTTCGCAAATCTCGAGCCGTACGGTGCCATTCGGTGACGTCCAGGAGGGTCATAAGAAAGCCTCGGAGTTCCCCCTCGTCCGACCGCAGGGGCACCAGACGGCACGAAAGGACCCAAAAGTCCCCCCCCTCCGAAGGGAGGCGAAGCTCCAGTCGCAAGGGGCTGTCTCCCCGGCTACATTCGAGCAGGTGGCGGCTGGCGGCGCGGCGGGATTCGGGATCCAAGACCTCCAGCCACCCTGAGCCGAGGGCTTTTTGGGGGGGGAGCCTCAACAGGAGGGCGGCTCGGGTGTTCAGGGCCAGGCAATGCCCTTCGGTGTCGATCTGGAGTATCCCGACCGGGAGGTGTTCCGCAACCGAACTGGCTTTCTCCCAATCCCTGTAGAGCAAAGCGGACCTCTAGGGTGAGGGTAAGCCGGACAGGGGGATCCCCCCCAAAATGAGGGAGAAGGGGGGAGCTGACCAGGGCTTGCGGGTCTCCGGGGGTGGGGCTCTCCCGCGACGCTCTGGGCCGGGGGGTAAGGGTTTCCCACGATTCCACCACCGGCCCCTCCGTCCTCAAGTTGATGACGGAGTTGGCGGCCCCCCCCCTTGGCCCTTGCCCGGGCTACGGGGTGGCGGCTGTCGGTCGCTTCCGGGAGGAGGCGGCCCCTTACCCCCGGCGGGATGAGGCGGTGGAAAACCCACCGGGAAAAAGCGAACGGATGCAAGGGACCACAACCTTCGGGAGAACCTCCACAGGAGATCCGGCCGATGACCGAGGTTCGGGGAGAAAAACCCAAAGGCTACGACAAGTACGTGAACTACAAGACGCTGGCCATTGCCTTGGGACTGTTCGGATTGATCCTGATCGCTCCCGTCCCGGCCAGCATGAGGGACGTGGCGGTGGAGTATGCAGTGGGGGAAAACGCCGTCTTGGAGATGCTCTCCCAGGAACTCTTCGGGGCACCCTTGGCGGAAGTGGAACAGTGGCAGGCCCTGACCGCCCGGATCCTGGAAAAGAACATGCGGAGGGGAGTCTTTTCCCGGGAGGCGGTAGAGGCCCAGGGCCAGCGGCAGGTGGAACGGATGGGTCTGTCGGTGAATCCTGCCCATTTTGCCCGGTTCAAGGAATGGATCGGCTCCGTATCCGACGACGCCTTCCGGGACCTCATGGGCCGGGCTCACCGCCTCAGACACCAGGAGCTCTCCTACGAGGGGCTGAGTGAAGCGGCCCAAGCCCGGGCCGATCGATCGGCGTGGCACATCAAGGTGGCGGTGGCCTTGGCCGCTTTCGTCGTGGTGTGTTTCATCACCGAGGCCATGCCCCTCCCCGGGGTAGCTTTTTCCATCGGAATCATCCTGGTGTTCACCGGCGTGGTATCCAGGGAAGAAGTAGCCCAGCTCTTCTGGTCGGACGCCTGCTGGTTCATCATGGGGAGCCTCATGTTCGCCGTGGCGTTCGTGAAAACCGGCGTGGACAAGCGGATCTGTCTCCTCTTGTTCCGGAAGCTGGCCAAGCCACGGGTCATCTGGATCACGGGCATCCTGGTTCTGGTCATTGCGCCTTTGGCGGGTTTCATTTCCGACCACGCCCTGGCCGCCATGTTCCTTCCCATTGCCATCGCCCTCTACAACAACAGCCTCTCCGACTCCATCCGGCAGGACCCGGAACTGGCGAAGATGCTGGTGATCGCCATCGCGATGGCTTGTAACATCGGGGGGTTCGGATCCCCCTCCGGTGGGGCCCGCAACGTCATCATGATCACCTACCTGGAGGACATGTTCGGGCTCACCATCGGCTACGGGGAATGGATCATCTACGGCATGCCCTTCGTGATCCTCATGATTCCGGTGGTCTGGGGGTTCCTGAACTGGCGGTTCAAACCCCGCATCCGGGACCTTACTCCGGCTTTGGACACCCTGAAGCGGGATATTGCCCGCATGGGGCCATGGAACCGCCAGCAGATCCTTGCTGTGACGATCTTCCTGGTGATGCTGCTGGGGTGGATCACGGAGAGCAACCTTCTGCTCCGCCTGACCGGCATCCGTTTGGGGATCGGCGTCCTGGCGGTGGCGGGGGCGGTGGCCTACTTGTTGTTCGGGATCGTGAACTGGAGGGACTATCAAACCAAGGTGGACTGGGGTGTGGTCTGGCTCTATGCCGGGGCCATCATCTTCGGTCGCATCCTGGACCAGACGGGGGCCGCCTATTGGATGGCCAGGTCGGTGGTGGAAGGGATGACCTCGGTGGGCCTGAGCGGCGGTCAGGCCCTGTTGGCTGTGGCCAGCCTGGTCACGGGCGGGATCACGAATCTCATGGCCGACGGGCCGGCTGCTGCCGCCGTGGGACCCATTACCCTCAACATGGCGGGAATCGAGGGACAAGGAACGACCCTCGTCCCCTTCATGGCCCTCATTACGGCGGCCTCTTCTTCCATGGCTTACCTGCTCATCATCGGAACGCCCCCCAATGCCATCGTATATGCCAGCGGGTTCCTGGAGCCGAAGGACTTCCTGAGGATCGGAATCCCCTGCTTCATCTTCGCTTTTCTGGTTCTGATGCTGATGGCCGCTGTCTACTGGCCACTCTTGGGCTTCCAAGGCCTACCGGGCTATTGAGGGATCGAGGAGGAGGGTGCCGAAAATGGCCGATGAAATGCAGACCATCCGACTCCTTTTGGTGGACGACGAGTCCGATTTTCGTGACGCGGCCGGGCAGGCGCTGCGGCGGCAGGGTTTCCTGGTGTGCGAGGCAGGGAGCGGAGAGCAAGCCCTCGAACTTCTACCCGTAGAGCACCCGGACCTGGTGATCCTGGATCTCAAGATGGGGGGCATGGACGGGATTGCCGCCCTCCAGGAGATCCGCAAGCGGGATCCCGACCTTCCGGTCATGATCCTCACGGGTCACGGGCGGTATGAGCACGCTCTGGCCGGGATTCAGCTGGGGGTGGTGGACTTCGTGCAAAAACCGGTGGATATGGAGGATCTCGGCCGCAGGATTCGAGCCCTGGTCCGAGGGGGGAAGCGGAAGCTCCGGGAAAAGACCATCGCCGAACTTATGGTCCCGGAACACCGGTACCGCAGGATTGCCCTGGAGTCCACCGTGCGGGACGCCGTGCTGGCCCTCCAGGAGGTCCAGCGCCAGCCGCCCCCTCCCGACGACCCGGACAAGGGAAGGAGAACCCTCCTGGTTTTCGACGCCAGGGGTGATTTCAAGGGTCTCATCCGGGCTGAGGACATTGTCCGTCTCCTGGTCCCCTCGTTCCTCCGCGAATCCCCTTACTCTTCCTATTTCACGGGGATGTTCTTGGCCCAGGCGAAAGTTGTGGGGGGCATCCCCCTTCGGGAAATCCTCCGGACTCCGCCGACCCTGGACGTGGAAGCTCCCCTCATGGAGGCGGCTTATTGGTTGGTCTCCAGACACCTGACCCATCTGCCCATCACCCAGGGAGGGAGGCTGGTGGGAATCCTCCGTCCCGAGGATCTCTATGCCGAGATCGCCCTGCTGAGCGAGCCGGCTCCTCTAGGTTCAACAACCGACGGGGGAGGGAGAACTTGACGGGGGCGCGCCCGCAATGGGGAAGGAGCCGGTGACGTGAAATTCCCCTGGCTGACGAGCACGGACGGGCAGGCTACCGCCGCGGGTCGTCTCCGTTGGCGGATGGTGGGAGCGATGTTGTTGGCGTCGGCCGTTCCCTTCGTGTTCCTGGGGAGCGGTGCTTGGCTGGTTTTCCGCCGCCTGGCCATCGAGCAGACCCTGGCCTCCCACCGGACCATGGCCCGGGCTCACGCCGCGGCTCTGGAGGTGTACCTGGCGGAACAGCTCCACACGGTGGAGCTCTTGGCTCGGGTGGTGCCTCGGGAAGAACTCCAGGACCCCCAACGGCTCCAGGCGGTGTTCGATGCCATGACCAGCGTGCACCGGGACGCCTTCACGGACCTGGGGATCATCGATGCTTCCGGCGCCCATCTGGCCTATGTGGGTCCCTACGATCTCTTGGGCCGGGACTATTCCCAGGCCGACTGGTTTCAGGCCGTGATGGTCCGGGGCAGCATCGTCAGCGATGTATTCCTGGGGTACCGCCAGGTCCCCCACAGCGTCATCGCCGTCAGGGCCAACTCCCCTGCGGGGCCCTGGATCGTTCGAGCTACCCTGGACAACCGGGGCCTTCACCGGTTGGTGCGGTCCCTGGAGGTGGGGACGGAAGGCGACGTCTTCCTGGTGAACCGGGAAGGTCTCTACCAGACGCCTGCCCGGAACGGCGGAGTATTGGAACCTTCGGGGATCCTGCTCCCGCCCCCGGTTCCCGAAGTGCACGACCGGCGGGTCCGAAGCAACGGGAAGACCCTCCGGCAGGCCATGACCTGGATCAACGACGGTCAGTGGCTTCTTGTGGTCCAACAGCCGGAAGAGGAGATCCTGGCGCCGGTGAACCGGGCCATGCTGGAGGGGGCGGTCCTGGCCCTGTTGGCCCTCGGGTTGGTGGGGTTGGTCACGGTGTCCTTGACTTCCAACCTGGTGCGCAGGGTAGAGGCCGCCAATCGGGAGCGGGACGTCATGTACCAGGATCTCATCCGGTCGGCCAAGCTGGCCTCTTTAGGGGAGATGGCCACAGGTCTGGCCCACGAGATCAACAACCCCTTGGCCATCATCAGTGCCGAGCAGACGAATCTGGCGGACCAGATCCGGGAACTGAACCTACCCCCCGCCCTCGCGGACGGGCTCATGCAGTCGGTTGCCCGGTGCAAGCGACAGGTGAGCCGCTGCGGCGAAATCACCGCCAAGATGCTCCAGTTCGGGCGGAAAACCGAAACCGTCTTGAAAGCCACGGACCTGGAGCCGGTCCTGATGGACATCGGTAGGCTCTTGGAGCGACGGGCCCGGAACCAGAACGTGGAGCTCCGCATCGAGGTCCCGCCGAACCTGCCGGCTGCATGGCTGGACCCGAACGAACTGGAACAAGTGATCGTCAATCTCGTCAACAATTCCCTCGACGCCATCCAACGAGGGGGGACCATCAAGATTTCGGCCAAGCCGGCGGGGGAGGCCATTCTCCTGGAGGTGGAAGACGACGGGGCGGGGATCCCCCCCGAGAACCTGGACCGTGTGTTCCAGCCGTTCTTCACCACGAAACCGGTTGGGAAGGGCACGGGGTTGGGTCTTGCGGTGGTCTATGGGATCGTGCGGGGGTGGGGGGGAACCATCGACGTGAAGAGCACGGTAGGGAAGGGAACCACCATGTCCCTGCGAATTCCTACGGCGCCCAAGGAAAACCCTTCCGGGGCCTAGGCCCCTGACGCTGGCATCGGGCCGCGGAACGAGGACCCATGAATCGGGGGAGGGCATGAGCCATGACCGAGAAGAGTTGTGATATCCGGTTGCTGCTGGTGGACGACGAGCGGGAGTTCCTCCAGGCCATGGAACCGGGACTCATCCGCCGTGGCTTCGATGTGACCTCAGCGGAGGACGGCCTCAAGGCCCTGGAACTCTTGGGTTCTCGCACCTTCGACGTGGTGGTTCTGGACGTGAAGATGCCCGGGATGGACGGGGTTCAGGTCTTCCGGGAGATCCAGAGACGCTATCCCGATCTGCCGGTAGTGCTTCTCACGGGCCACGGGAGTCTCCAGCAGGCTTTCGAGACCTCCCGGGAAGGGGTCTACGAATACCTTACCAAACCGTGCGACGTGGAAACCCTGGCTGCCATTCTTCACGAGGCGGTGGCGCGGAGCGCAGCCCTCCGGGTGGTCCAAGAGCCGGGCGAAGAAATCCGCCTTCTCCTGGTGGACGACGACTTGGAGTTCGTCCGATCCATCACGCCGGCCCTGGAGCGCCGTGGCGTCTCGGTCACAGCCGTGCATGATGGGTTCCAAGCTCTGGAGAGGGCCCAGGACCGTCTGTTCGACGTGGCCCTGGTGGACGTGGTCATGCCGGGAATGGACGGTCTGACCCTTCTGGACCGTCTCCGGGAAGAGGATCCCCTCCTGGAGGTGGTGATCCTCACCGGCAACCCGGAAGTGGGCGACGTGCGGCGGAGCCTCAAGAGCGGGGCCTTCGACTACCTCATGAAACCGTGCAAGGTGGAGGAGTTGGTCCGCTCCCTTCGGGGGGCGTGGGCGCGACGGAAGCAGAGGGAAGAGGAGCTCCGCAAGGCGACCATGGACGAGGTGCTGCGGCGTCAGCCCGATCTTTGAACCATTCCCCAACGCCCCTGCCGAAAGAACCGGCGGCACGGGGTGGCGTCGTCCCCTCCCTAAAGGAAGCCGCCCCGAGGGCGCTCCGAGGAACCGTATTGCATGCAGGTAACCCGAGACATCCTCCTGGTCTACGGCGTCCTCGCTGCGGCTGTGCTCCTGTGGGCGACGGAGCGCCTCCGCATGGACCTGGTCGCCGTCCTGGTCCTCCTGACCCTCACCGTTTCCGGCATCCTCACCCCCGAAGAGGCGCTGGCGGGGTTCTCGGACCCTGTGGTGGTCATGATCGCAGCCCTCTTCGTCGTGGGAGAAGGTCTTTTCCAGACCGGAGTGGCTCAGGCCATCGGAGCGTTGCCGGACCGCTGGGCCGGCAAGAGCGAGGTGCGCCTGATGGTGATCCTCATGCTCATGGTGGCGGGCCTGTCGGCCTTCATGAGCTCCACGGGGACGGTGGCCGTCATGGTGCCGGTCGTCATGGGACTGGCCTGGTCCCGGGGGATCTCGCCCTCCAAGCTCTTGCTTCCCGTGGCGGCGGCGTCCCTCCTGGGAGGTACCCTCACCCTCATCGGAACCCCTCCGAACCTGGTGGTGGCCCGGCATCTGGAGGCCATGGGTCGGGAGCCCTTCGGCCTGTTGTCCTTCACGCCTTTGGGCGGGGCCATGGTGGCCGTGGGGATCGCCTACATGGCCAGCGTGGGGCACAGGTGGTTGCCGGCTCGGCCCTCACCCGGAAGACCTCTTCAACCCCAGGATCTCCCCTCCCTGGAGGATCTGGCCGGGAGCTGGGAGCTCCCCCCCCACCTGTTCATGATCCGAATCCCGGAGGGCTCTCCTTTGGCCGGCAAAACTCTGGCGGAGTTGGCCTTCCCCGAAGCGTTGGGTTTGACCGTTCTGGAGGTTCGGGAGGAACCGGCCGTCGGAGAGGGCGGCCGCCATCCGTGGTGGAACTGGCCTTGGAACCGGCCGCATAGTCCGGAACTCCCCCGGGGAGACACGTTGCTACGGGAGGGACAGGGGTTGCTGGTGGCGGGTTCGGCCGACGGCGTAGCCCGCCTGGTGGGTCGGGGGCACGCCCGGCTGGTGGCCCAGGGGTCGGAAGGCGGGGCGGGTGGCCACGAAACGGGAATGGCCGAAGTTCTCCTGACCCCCCGTTCCCGTCTGTTGGGCCGGACGCTCAAGGAAATCCGTTTCCGAGACCGGTATGGCCTCTCGGTGGTGGGCATCAAGCGGATGGGGGATCCGGTGGGCGGAGATTTCAGGAATCTTCCCCT